>DAOVUC010000118.1 GCA_030632765.1 Candidatus Dadabacteria bacterium | reverse complement strand
AGTCGTGGCCAGATGTATGGGATAATAGCACGGGGTTTCAGACATCTGATATCCAATCCCGAAGTCTCGGTGTGGAGTATGATTTTTCTCCTCCTTCAGCAAATGGTCCTTGGTATCGTAATCGGCTTTGTAATGGGGAAAGCAATTGTGTTTAAGGTAAACAGGCTCAGGTTAGATCATGAAGGTCTATATCCAGTACTAACTCTATCGCTCGTAATATTCACATATGGAATAACAACCTCAATAGGGGGGAGCGGCTTTCTGGCAGTCTATATAGCAGGGCTTATCATGGGTGGTAGTGAATTTGTCAATAAGAAAAGCCTCACTCGGTTTCATGACGGGCTTGCCTGGCTTATGCAAATCACGATGTTTTTAATCTTGGGACTTTTGGTTTTCCCCTCACAGCTCGTACCCGTTATAGTCTCCGGCATCTTGATTTCTCTATTCCTTATTTTTGTAGCGCGTCCTATTGGTGTGTTCTTTTCACTGCCGTTTGCTAAGATCAATTTTAAGGAGAAGACCTTTATTTCTTGGGTTGGATTGCGCGGTGCCGTCCCGATTATCCTTGCGACTTTTCCACTGCTTGCAGGAGTACCCAAAGCGGACATCCTGTTTAACATTGTATTTTTTATTGTAATCACATCTGTACTCATTCAGGGAGCTACCATTCCTCTTGTAGCCAGATGGTTAGGTGTTGATGTTCCGGATTCAAAAACCAAGATTGACCATGTAGAGTTTGAATTTTCCTACGATGCCAATAGCCAAACAACCGAATTGCTATTATCTCAAGATTCAGATGCTATTGGAAAACAGGTCGTCGAGCTCGGGCTTCCTGAGAGCGCTTTAATAATGCTCATTAAAAGGGGGGATACTTCAATTGTTCCTCGGGGCGGTACTATTCTCGAGGCAGATGACAGGTTATTGTTTCTTGCTGAAAAAAATGACCTTCCTAAAATCAAATCAATTTTAGGTCTCTGAGTTAGATATACTGTTTTTAAAATAAAAGCCATGTTAAAAGATTTCTTCGCAGTTTTGTACAACAGGAAATATAGCCATATTTTCGCTACAGTTGCGATTATATTTTCAGTATTACTTTTGATTGGCGCTTTCTATTTTCCCTTTATCAAGTCTAATTTCAGTGTTGAGTTCCCGGACTGGATACCCAATTGGTTTGGTCTTTATGATGAGCTTGAGGAGTGGATTATAAAAAAGGGGAAAATCCCGGTTGGGAATCAATATCTTCTTGGTATTATTAAATCGTTATTTGTAGACGGGTCTATTTTTTTAGGAATTATAATATTCTTGTTCTCGGTTGTTTTCCCCATGCTTAAAATAGCTCTTTGCGCTCTTGCCCTTATTCCCTATAGTAACAACGGCCCTAAGAGGAAAGACAAAATAATTAAGGCCATAGGTTATGTGTCCAAATGGTCAATGGCCGATGTTTTTATAGTGGCTGTAATAATCGTGATGTTTAAAGCAAAGGGGTTTAATTTCAAGTTCACTGCCGAGGCAGGGATTTATTTCTACGCAATATCTGCAATTTTATCCTCACTCGCTATTTTACTCATTATGCGTCAGTTTGAATCTGAAAGAGTTTCGTAAATTGTAAAAAATTATTATTTAGATAATATGTTTGGATGATGGTGGGCAGGTATTATTTGCCGAAATTCTGATAATTCAAAGGAGGGTCTAATCGTTATGAGTGGAACATCTATAGTACAAAGTTTAAAAGCCAACAGGGGATGGCTTCTGGTATTAGGAATTGCTTACGTAATTCTAGGGTGGGTGGCAATAGGCTATCCAATGGCCGCTACAATAGCTATTGAAATATTGCTTGGTTATATATTATTAGTCGGAGGAGCGATTTCCGTTGTAGGATCGTTTTTTTCGGGTAATTGGAAGAGTTTAATTCTAATATTATTAAGTGGTATTTTGTATATATTTGTGGGCTTTTTCCTCGTTACAAACCTAAAAGAGGGAGTTGTTACCTTGACGCTACTGCTCGCTGCCTTTCTATTTGTCGAGGGGTTCTTTAAGATAATAAATTCCTTTCAGGTTAAACCTTCGAAGAACTGGATTTGGATACTTATAAGCGGTATGGCCTCGGTTATTTTGGGAGCCATGATCTGGCTTGAGTTCCCTCAAAGCAGCGCTTTCATTATAGGGCTTCTAGTTGGGATTTATTTTCTAATAAACGGCTTTTCGTTGATAATGTTCTCCTTTGCGCTAAAGGACGCAGGGAATACAACATAGGATCATTTGCTCGACAATATATAAGTAATTATATCTTTAGTCCTGGCGCGGTCCTTAATTCCGCTATTGCAAGCCATGTATAAAACAGCATAGAATAGATTTATTACTATTGATTTATTCTAAGTATCCCTCTAATCTCTATATTTATGGACAGTAGAGCCAAGGAGCCCTCGCTATTTAAGCCTCCGGAGGATGCGGCGCCGCTAGCGGAGAGGATGCGTCCCAAGACATTTGATGATTTTGTAGGGCAGGATCATCTGCTCGGCACTGACGGCGTGATCCGAAAGATGCTCGAGGGTAAGAATATACGCTCAATGATATATTGGGGACCTCCGGGTACGGGAAAAACCACTCTTGCAAGACTACTGGCTACAAAAATCGAAGCGGAATTTATTCAGATTAATGCAATATCCTCAGGTGTAAAAGAGCTAAGAGAGATTATTTCAGAAGCACAAGACTCTCTTAATATGGGGAAGAAAACAGTGCTCTTTATCGACGAGATTCACCGCTTTAATAAATCCCAGCAGGCGGCTCTTCTTAAGAGCGTTGAAAACGGAACTCTGGTTCTTGTCGGTGCTACTACTGAAAATCCGTCTTTTGAAGTTATTTCTCCACTATTGTCCAGATGCAGAGTTTATGTTCTTGAATCTCTTACAGAAGAAGACCTTGAGAAAATATTGAATAAAGCTCTTAGCGAAGATGATATCATCGGTGAGGCGACAATTACTCCTGAAGCAAAGGAAGAGCTTATCAGACAGAGCGGCGGGGATGCTCGAATAATGTTAAACGCTCTTGAAGTCGCTGTGGACATATCCGACTTAAGGGAATCCTTAATTGATCGCGATACGATTCGTGAGGCTTATCAGACTCATCACTATAGATACGATAGGGCAGGGGAGGAGCATTACAACACCATCTCGGCATTCATAAAAAGTGTAAGGGGAAGCGATCCTGATGCTGCGGTTTATTATCTCGCCCGTATGCTGGAAGCGGGGGAAGATCCAAAGTTTATCGCCCGAAGATTGATAGTCTTAGCTTCTGAGGATATTGGTAACGCCGAGCCTTATTCTCTAAGTTTGGCAACAGCGGCATTTACTGCTGTGGATTATGTCGGTATGCCTGAGGCTAGCATTATTCTGGCCCAAGCCGCGACATATTTAGCCAGCTGCCCAAAGAGTAACGCATCCTATAAAGCAATTGGCGAGGCAACGGCGGCGGTCAGCAAGAGACCGAATTTGAAGATTCCTTTTCATTTGCGGCCGGCACCTACTCAGCTTATGAAAGACATCGGTTACGGGAAGCACTACAAATATTCCCATGATTACGATGAGCACTTCATAGAACAGGATTTCTTGCCAGAGGAAATTAAGAACAGTATTTACTATGAGCCGACAGAAATCGGAAGGGAAGCCGCACTTAAAAAGTATCTCGACCGTAAGTGGAAGAAACGTCAGAAGAAAGACTGACTATTCTTTCCTTTCTATAAGCTCCACTTTATAAGAATCAGGATCTTCCACAAACGCGATCACAGTAGTGCCGTGTTTCATCGCTCCCGGAGGACGTATAATCTTTCCCCCAAGTTGATCAATCTTTTCACACGCTCCGTAAATGTCATCTACCCCAAACGCCATGTGTCCATATCCGTTCCCTAGGTCATAACTGTCTGTTCCCCAATTGTAAGTAAGCTCAAGAAACGGCTCCGTATCATCGCCATATCCTAAGAACGCTAAAGTAAATTCACCATCCTCATATTCAGTCTGTCTGTGGAATTTAAGCCCCAGAACTTCAGTATAGAATTTTATTGATTTATCCAGGTTCCCAACCCTTATCATAGTGTGTAAAAAGCGCATTATAACCTCCAAGCATTTTATGAATAATAAAATAGTATATGCATAAATGTATTTTAAAGCCATATAAGTTGACTTGAGTAATTGTTTGTTGTAAAAATACTTAATAAAGGCATTCAAAAGGTATATGTCCATTATCATTTATGGTCTTTGAGAATCGATTTCTTCAGACATAAGGGTTGATAATACGGAGACTAAAAAATAGTTTCGTTTCCAATAAGGATCTTTGCCTCAAGCGTTGCCTGTACGGTGCCCTCAGTATTTCGAATTTCTCCGGAAAGTGCGACAAGACCGCCATTTAATTTCGGCTTTTCGTCAAGTTCAGTAATAGTCCATTCCAACGTTATCGTATCATTTATATATACGGGAGCGGTGAATTTTATCGAGGCTTCTACGGTGGAAATATCAGTGTCGTGGAAAACTTTGCTGTAGACACCCACCATTAGACTAAAGGTTAGTGCTCCGTGGACTATCCTTTTCCCGAACCTCGAATTTTGCATATCGGGCTCGTTTGTATGAAGTGCATTATAGTCATTGAACAGTCCCGCAGCTCTGACTACATGTGTTTCGGTGATAGTCATTTTTTCTGATAAAATGTCCCCTACTTTAAGCTCATTAAACGCTCTTCCTATTCTTGGCATCGTATCCTCCTATTGCTTTACAAATTTAAATATGTTTTCTGTCACGAATAGCTCTACCAAGGGTTATTTCATCTATATATTCAATATCCCCACCCATCGGTATGCCGTGTGCAATTCGGCTAACTTCTATTCCAAGCGGCTTAATTATTTTTGAAAGGTATAACGCTGTTGCCTCTCCTTCAACACTTGGGTTTGTAGCCACTATGACTTCTTTTACGCTGTTGGATTCAAGTCTTGTTATTAGTTCCTTAATCCTGAGGTTTTCAGGTCCTACACCTTCAATCGGAGAAATCACGCCGTGTAGAATATGATACTTTCCTCTAAATTCTCTACTTCTTTCTATTGCAAGTTGATCGAGCGGTTCTTCTACAACACAGATTGATGAATTGTCTCTTTCTGTATCTCTACAGATATAGCAAGGTGATTCAGATGCAAAGTTAAAGCAGTTATTGCATAGGATTACTTTGGTTTTTGTGTCTATAATAGCTTGAGCCAGGCTCTCAGAATATATTTTAGGAGACCTGAATATGTGAAAAGCGAGCCTGGTGGCGTTCTTCTCTCCAATACCGGGCAGTTTGGCTAGCTCGTTTATAAGTTTTGAAATTGATTCCGGAAGCCCTGATTGTCTCATCGCTTAAAGTAGTCCGGGTGGAAGACCCATGTCGCCGGCAGCTTTAGAAACCTCTTCTTTCATTATATCCTGACCTCGGTTTAGTGCCTCGTTTACTGCTGCAGTGATTAAATCTTGAAGCATTTCTATATCATTGTCCTGTACAATTTCGGGCTCAATCTTAATAGATATTACTTCACCCTTAGCCTTTGCAACAACTGTTACCATACCTCCGCCAGAGGTAGCCTCAAGGGTCTTTTCTCCAGCCTCAGCTTGGAGTTTCTCCATCTTCTCCTTCATCTGACTGGCTTGTTTCATTAAATTTTTAATATTACCGCTGCCACCACCAAATTTCATAGCTCTACTCCTTATGATTGGGTTTTATACTTATGACTCTGCCGCCGAAAACATCTATAGCTTCCTTTAAGACAGGGTTATTTTTTATCTTCTCTTTCTTTTCTGCTTTT
>DAOVUC010000087.1 GCA_030632765.1 Candidatus Dadabacteria bacterium | reverse complement strand
ATATAGCGACCTTTACATCCGCTCTCCAGCCGCTGTTTTCTTTTTTGAAATACATATTTGAGCCATTCCTTCGCTCAATCGGCTTATCATATTAGGATCATTAAAGGTTTTACCCATTAGCGAGACTCCCTCCACATAAGCAAGGATGGCTTGTGACGTTGACCTGGGATCTGTATCGACCGAAAGATCTCCGTCATTTATAGCATCAACAATAACATCCTCGAAATACTGTGCCCACTGCTCAAATATCTGCTCTATTTTCTGCCTTATGATCTCATCCTGCGTACTTAGCTCCAAAGCTAGATTCCCTATTCCACAGCCTGTTACACAACCGATACAGTCTTTTGTTGAAGACTGGTGCTCATACGACTTTACTGCAATAGCATTGAACTTATCCACTGGGGATATGTCAGAATTAAACACCGGATCAAGAGTTTCATTTTTAAACATATTCCACATAGCATCTAGCGCCTCTAAGGTTAGGTCACGTTTTGAGGGAAAGAAATGGTAGAAACTGCCCTTTTTAACACCGGAGTGATCGCAGAGTTCCTGAACTCCTACAGCGTTATAGCTCCGGGTACCTATAAGCTCTATTGCGCTTGAAATCAGTTTTTCTTTTGCTGTGCTTGTTCTTCCCATTTTTCTAACCTTATAGTTGACTAGTTGGTAAAATAATATCACTTAAAAAATATTTGTCAAGCCTTTTTTCGCAATAATTAAAATTGTCTGAAATTAAAACTGAATGGTATATACGTAATTGTTATGGAGAGATGCTCATATCTGGCGCATTTCTGAATACTAAACAAAAGCCACCGCCTGAGGCTTCCCCTTCTAAGACCTCAAGCGATTTGCTTTAATTTTATGAACTAATTTTTCTCAATTAAGCTTTTAAGAGCTGGCGCACAGGAGGATTCTCTTATCTTTTGAAGAGCTTGTTTCTCTATCTGTCTTATCCTCTCCCTAGTTAAACCAAATCTTTTCCCAATCTCATCTAAGGTAAGGGACTGATTGTATCCGACACCAAAGCGCATCTTTATTACATCTCGTTCCCTGTCGTCTAAAACAACAAATGCATGTTCTATGCTTGAGGGAATTGAAACCTCTGCAATAAGCGTATCGACCGGCATTGATTCAGAATCGGCCATATAGTCCATATAAGTGGCCCTTTCCCCATTCCATACAGGAGAATCGAGACGAACCATATTGTTTCCATTATGGGACTCAAGCACCTGCCTCACATTCTCTAAACTCATATCAACCCTACTTGCAAGTTCACTAGGATGAGGCTCCCTTCCATGCTCTTCAACGAACCTGGCGCGTTCACTCCAAACTTTCCCTGCTTTTTCCAGAACATACGCCGGTATTTTAACAGTTCTGTTTTGGTTAAATACTCCCCTGTTCATAGCCTGGTTAATCCACCAGCAAGCGTATGTTGAAAACCTATAACCTTTGGTATGATCGAACCTCTCTACAGCTTTTATTAGCCCCAAGTTTCCTTCCTGTATCAAATCAAGAAACGGGACACCTCTGCCAACATATTTTTTGGCCATACTCGCAACCAGTCTAAGGTTTGCTCTAACAAAGAAGTTCCTGAGCTGAGCGGACTTTTTCACATATGCATCAAGAATGGAGACATATCTATGAAGACGCTCAAGGTCTTCATTTATTAATTGCCTTGAGAATGACGGATCCTCACATAAGGACTTAAGCTCCTTAACAACTTCATCCGAAGGGCCGTTAAATCTCTTGCCGAGAATCTCCTGAATAACCTTTCTTACCATCTTGGCCTGTGACTCACACTCTTTTATTTTAGCTGCGATGTGAATCTCTTCTTTGGCCTTTAAAAGGGTTTCAGTTCCGACTTCCTTAAAGTAATCATTTACCAACCTCAGCTCTTGATTATGATTATATTTATTTTCTTTAACCTCTTTTTTAGAAGCGCTGTCTTCATAATTCGGGTTATCTTCTACAAAATCTTCTTTAACGGAGACAGTGTCATATATCTCTCTATCCATTAAACCAAAATTATCGGCACTATCCTCATCTACGGCTGTCTCAAAAGATGTGGCTTTTAACATTTTATCTCCTCCTTCAATTAGGATCAGTTTTATTCTTCTATACTTATTCATCTCGCTGTAGCGGGTGTATGTATTCCTGTGCCTTTAAACCAGCTGCACAAAAAGCTATTAACATGTTAATCATTTTGTCTTGTTCTCTAAGCTCACAAACTCCGCATGAGAAGGTCTTTAACCAGGAATGATTAGTCCATGTATGGATCATTGAACCAATGAGGAAATGAATTCTCCACATAAGTTCTTCCTCGGATACGTGCGGTAAAGAAACAGCAAAAGCTTCTTTAAATCTGGAAAACACGTCTTCAAAATGGGCGACGAAAATTATGTAAGTTTCCTCGTCCGGATGAGATATTATTTGACCTGCGATTTTGAGGAAATGAGGTTTTTCAAAGCACATCTTGATTCCCGGATAAAGCAGGGCATACAATGCATACTCAATTGGAACCGACTCACTTTCGAATTTTTGTTCAAATGTGTCCAGGAGCTCTAATCTTTGTCTGTTAAGAGTTGCGATTCTTCGCTCCATTACGGCTCTAACAAGACCGTCTTTGGACTGAAAATGGTAATTGACGGCTGCCAAGTGAACATCCGCCTGGCTTGTGATGTCTCGAACCGAGGTGTCTTTCAATCCTTTATTTGCAAACAAATACTCTGCTGAGTCTAAAATGCGTTCTTTTGTGCTCGGTTCTGCCATTGTGCGTCTCCTATGGGAACGCTCCAAATACACAATTAACATAGGAACGTTCCTGATGTCTGCCTGCCTAACGTATAGTTATGGCCCCCGCCGTTTAAAGACAGAATATTATTTTCTAGAGAATAATATGGCTTCTAAAAAGATAGTACGTTCGTTTAAAGCAAGATGGATTAAAACAGGATGGATTTTGAAGAAAAGAATACTCCCGCAATACATGCGGTCATGAGACATGCAAGAGTAGCTGCGACTAGGGCTCTTAACCCCATAGCAGCTATATCTTTTTTTCTGGAAGGTGCAAGCGCAGCTACTCCTCCGACAAAGATGGCCATTGACGCAATGTGCGCAAATCCGCACAGTGCATAAGCTGTTACTATTGAAGACCGGGGGTGTTGCAACAATCCGTGCTCCAATGCATAAGCAAGGTCATTATATGAAACAACCTCTGTTACTATTGTTCTCTCACCGATTATCTTTGAAACGGTATAGGCATCCGATAGCGGAACTCCGATTATCAAAGTAAGCGGATAAAACAGATATCCCATAAATCCCTTAAGCGACCAGTCAATATTAATACCAATCTGCTCATTAATATGTATTCCTACCCCACCTATTATTAAATCTAAAAGGGCCACTAATCCCAGAATAGCGATCAATAGAGCGACAATACCAATAATGAGTTTTACCCCGTTTTCAGCGCCGTTTATTATTGCTTCAAATAGACTGCCTTCTTTATCATAGTAAGGGTCAACGTTGGCCCCAAGGGTTTTTGGCGCTCCGTCCTCTGGTACTAGCAATTTCGACATTGCAACCGCGGCAGGGGCTGAAAGAATGGAAGCAGAAATTAGATGACCAGCTATTGTAGGAAATTGATTCTGTAGGCTAAAAACATATAGAGCCAATATATTTGATGACACAGTAGCCATCCCAGCTGTCAGAACGGTGCATAGCTCAGAGCGGGTCATATCATTAAGATAGGGTTTTATAGTAAGAGAAGACTCGATACCCACAAAAATATTGCTTGCCGCACTTAGTGATTCAGCCCCTGATATCCTCATAAGTTTCGTAAATGTATTGGAGAAAGCCTTAATAACCCTCTGCATTATATTGAAGTAATAGAGGATCGACATTAGAGCAGAGAAGAAAATTATTGTAGGGAGAGCCTGGAAGGCCAGAAAAAATCCCAGCGAGCTCTCGCCGTATTCATTTTGAGTGCCTGGCGGAAGCGCGAGTCTTCCAAAAAGAAACTCTGCTCCTGCTGAGGCAGAGTCCAACACCTTAACCACGACATCGTTTAAATATAGAAAGAATTTAGCACCTGCAGGTAGGAGAAAAACAAATGCAGCAAAAATAAACTGCAGTACAATCGCCCATATAATTACTCTATAGTTAACATTTCTTCTGTTTGAGGAGAATAACCACGCAAGCCCGAGCAATATAAAAATCCCGACAAAGCTTACCAGGTTGTAAATACTCATTGAATCTCCTTAACTTATAAGTAATAAGTATTATTCGGAAAAACTTGTTTTTAGCTGAAAGGGAATTATACGATATTTTTTCTAATAATTAAAAGTGGGCTTTTTAGTTTCTATCTTGGAAAGAAAATACGAAGAAATAGTTTGGGAGTACGCCGTGCGTACAAAAAAGGGAGCCGAAAGGGAGATAATCTCCCTAAGCTCCCCTTGTTATTTTTAATTTGTAGTGTTGTAAGTCTATTAAGCGGTTACTTTCCTTCTTCTAATTACCATAAATCCAACTATCCCCAATACTCCCGCCATAGCTATCAATCCCCATTCTGAGAGGGTCGGGATAGGGCGAGGTTCTGGTGGGAAGCATTGATCAAATGCCCTGTTTACCACTTCGTACCAGTCTAATATTTGACCTTCTGTATTTTCTGGACCCTCTTCACCAGTACAGCAATAATCCCAACCTATAGCAACTACGTTGCCCTCACCAAACTGATCGGTGAATAATGCAACTCCCATTACTCCGCTATATATAGTTTGACCCGGAGTGTTACTGAAGGCAGAGGTTAAATCAGCAGAAACCAAGGCTCCCGGACCGCCCTGAAACTGAGTACCGGCTGCGCCACCTGGTTGAATCGGAAATGTAGGCAACGGCGGACTCTCTGATACGGTTATGACACCTACATTATATCCAAATGCATTATTGAGAAATTCATCTTCTCCGTTCGCATGCTGGCCTGTTAATATAAGGCATCCCCCTCCTCTCCCGCGTCCTCACACTCAGATACGACGAGCGCGTCAAAAGGACCGAAATTCCCGTCTAATGCGTCCTGCACGTTTTGGTCCGTTACATCAAGAGTCTCAATAGGGTTAGTTTGATTTTTATCCCTTTCTGCAAGATACTGAAGCGTACTCTGTAAACCTGGAATTTCATTATCCGGATTGCCCCAGAAATCAACGTCATGCGCAGTTCCTAATTTGATAAAATCAAGCGCATACAACGAGCTTGAAGCAAACAAAAATGGAATAAATTTTCTCTCATGGCTTTTTCCACAAATTTTACCAGCTTAATTGTACTAACATATTAATAGCGAGCAGTATATGATTAGCCATTATTCACGCTAGCCCTTTCAGAAATCTAAAACTTGGATACAATATAGTAATTAAATAATTTGGAGGACCGGAGTGATAAATAAATTTATTTATAGATGTGTAATCCTATCATTCCTCATATTAATTGGTTGCACGCCAACCAATGTTAATGTTTACAAGGCTCCTGAGAGCACATATGAGAGTTACGAAGTAATTCTAATACCTGATTTTAGGAAAACGGATTTAGAATGGGTCCCATATGATTCGGGCGTTGAAATCGCAGATATGGTAGCCGAAGAGCTAAGAACGAAAAACAACATAGATGTTGTGAGCCGTTCTTCAACCTATGACAGCAAAGGGCAGCAAAGGGTGCTCTTAGTTAGAGGAACTGTCAGCGGTTATGTCAGAGGCTGTAAGTACTGCGAGTACATTTTCAGAGGAATTAAGGACAAGGGCAAAATGTCTGTCCAAGTCTGGGTTACGCTGATTGACGGTACTACGGGAGAGGTTCTAGCCGACGTGGGTATTGACGGCAGAGCAACAGGACCTGGTACCGGAAGAAGTAAGTACACGAGAGTAGTTGACGAAATAGTCAACGTAGTAGAAGTAGTAAATAGTGGGCAGTCTTAGTCTAAACTATTTATATTAAAATACTCTCTGCCGCACTTGCTGATTCGATATAGAATAGGCTAAGTTAACCCGGGATAAGAGGCTTTGGCGCAGATATTATATATATACATTTATTGGCCTAAGAACGCCTTCCTTATCTTGTTAAATATCCATATTTACTTATACTTAGTTCTATCTTATTCCAAGCAAGCAGGGGTAGGGATTGAGGTGAGGAAGAAATGAAACTAAAGATTCTATTTTTTATTTTAGGTGTAATCGCAGGTTTTGCAATTACATATCCTGAGTACGATATTCTAATATCATCTGCCGTTGGAATGTTGTTCGGCGTTATTACCGTAGGAATTGTTTGGGGATCAGAGTTTGTTATACAGTCATACAGCCCAAAAGCAATACTGGGCGGAGCCTTAGGGATGGCTGCTGCGGCTCTGTCATTCTTCGCATTAACTGAGGTTCTGGGAAGTATATCCATTCCGGCTAACATTCTCCCTTATATCACTGCAGCGTTTTTCCTCTTACTATTCCATATAGGAATAACAATTGGAGTAAATAAAGGAAGAGAAGCAGAAGATGCGGGACATAGATCCTCAGCAAGAGGCGGGGTAGAAGCCAAAATTCTTGATACTAGTGTTATTATCGACGGAAGAATTGCTGATGTGGCCGAGGTGGGGTTTATAAATGGACCGTTAATAGTACCAAAGTTCATTATTAAAGAGCTTCAGCATATTGCCGATTCCTCAGAGCAAATAAAGCGCGTAAGAGGAAGAAGGGGACTTGATGTACTTAAAAAAATGCAGAAGGATATCCCAAACGTCTCGATTAAAATTACGAGCCACGACTTCCCGAATATTAAGGAGGCTGACTTAAAGCTTGTTGAGCTCGCCGCTAAGCTCAAGGGACTTATTATTACAAATGACTACAACTTGAACAAAGTAGCTGGGCTTCAAAATGTAAGGATTCTGAATCTGAACCAGCTTTCAAATGCCTTAAAACCTGTGGTTCTACCCGGTGAAACAATGAACATACATGTTGTAAAAGAGGGGAAGGAGGATAACCAGGGTATCGGATATCTTGAGGACGGGACTATGGTTGTGGTTGACGACGCTAAAAGGCACCTCGGGAATAAGATAGACGTTTCAGTAACAAGCGTGCTTCAGACACCGACGGGAAGAATGATATTCT
>DAOVUC010000043.1 GCA_030632765.1 Candidatus Dadabacteria bacterium | reverse complement strand
TATGAGCTTTTTTATAAACCTAAGAATGCCCTCTCATGGTTTGCTCATGATGAAGCTTTGGCGAGGAAGTTTAATTACGTAGCCGTTATGGCATATCAGGACCAGATGATGAAGGAGCTTGGTATAAATCTTAATGAAGCGGGAGCTTTAATTGTCGCTAATACTAGTAAAGCCATCTCTGTTATGGGGAGTCCCGGACGGGTAATTATGAAAATACAGACTATGGACTGGGATACAAGGAAGGAGCTTCCTTCTGAAGAGATAAGATATATCTATCAGAAGGTTGAGTCCGCTTCAACTGATGTGGGTATTGCCCTTGTGCCGTGGGAAAACAGGAGTGATTTGGATTTTTAAGAAAGGACTGATTTTTAAATGCGGCTGTCTAATAGTGAATCTTGTCATTCTGAGGAGTGGAATGACGAAGAATCTCTCTTTTTATATTCTCTTAAAAGATTAGACTCTTCGCTCCGCTCAGAGTGACAGTGATAGCGAAGTGACAACTTTAAAACAACTTCTTGCTGTCCAGCATCAGCGTTACTGGTCCCCAGTTTACAAGGTGTACGTCCATCATCGCACGGAATTTACCTGTGGCTACTTTGAGCCCTCGTTCTCTTATTCTCTCCACAAATTGCTCGTATAAATTCTCAGCGATCTCTGCGGGAGCGGCTTTATCAAAAGACGGACGTCTGCCTTTTCTGCAGTCACCGTACAGTGTGAATTGGGATACAATCAGAACTTCGCCGCCGATATCTAAGACAGAGAGGTTCATCTTGCCCTCCTCGTCCTCAAAAATTCTAAGATTGAGTATCTTATCGACAAGATAATCAACATCATGCTCGGTATCTTCCTTTCCGGCTCCAAGGAGTACAAGCGCACCCTTCCCTATCTGTCCGATCACTTCTCCGTCAACATTGACCCTGGCTTCTTTTACACGTTGTAGTATTATTCGCATGATTAGTTGTTTTATTTGCTATAATTTGATAAAGAATGTTTGTGGAAACAAGTAAGAAAAAAATTTGAAGCAGTTTAATTCGATTACATACATATGGGGGAGCGAAGTTAGTAGCCTCACTCCCCCAAGGTTATATTTATTGTGTTTTTAGAACTACCCTTCCAGAATAAATGTAATTCTAAGATGGGCTCTGTATTCAGCTATTTGTCCGTCTTCTCCAATGGTCGCGTTCATCTTTGTAACTTCAACCCCTGTAAGACCACGAAGTGTCTGATTTGCTCTATCTAGCGCATTATGTACAGCATCATCCCAAGATTTCTCCGATGAACCTATAATCTCTGTTATTCTTGCTACAGCCATTTTGTTGCCTCCTAGAGTAGAATTTGTAAATTCACTATAACTATAATAAAAACCAGCTTCCAAAAGTCAAGATAAAGATGTTCAAAAATATCGGATTTTATTACACAAAATCTATAATCATGATATAATCAATGTCCGAATAAAAATTAATCCAATAAAATAGCGCAATTTGAATTGCCAGGAGGAACCCAATGCCAATAGATTTTGAACTAACAGATGAACAGCAAATGTTCAAAGACACCATTAGGGACTTCGGGGAGAATGAAATAACGCCTCTTGTAGAGGATGCTGAAAATAACGAAAAGTTCCCGATGGAAATATTCCCAAAGCTTGGTGAAATGGGTTTTTTAGGTATTGCATTCCCTGAGGGATATGGTGGGGTTGATCTGGATAAAATCACAGAATGTATATTCGCCGAGGAGATGGGACGTATTAACGCCGGGATCGCGATGTGTATTAACGCGCATACGAGCCTTTCGATGATGCCGATTTTAAAATTTGGGAGTGATGCTCAAAAAGAGAAATATCTTATCCCCGGAATAGAAGGCAAGATCATTGGCGCCCTTGGGCTTACCGAGCCCGATGCGGGTTCTGACGCCAGGAGTATTCGAGCCACTGCGGTTAAGAAGGGAGATAAGTACATTATCAACGGCACAAAGACATGGATTACAAACGGCACAATGTGTGATTATGTAATCGTTGCCGCGTATACTGATAAATCAAAAAAAGGGACGGGTATCAGTCTGTTTATTATCGATGCCGACGCTCCGGGCTTTACAGAAAAAAATAAGATTCATAAGTTAGGTCACCGCTCCGCAGATACGGCGGAGCTTGTTTTTGTAAATTGCGAAATTCCCCAAGAGAATCTGCTTGTGGGTGAAGGTGGTTTTGCGGGGGCTATGTCCACACTCTTAGGAGCGCGAATTACGCACGCTGCAAAATCAGTAGGACTTGCGCAGGCAGCTTTTGAATTTTCACTTCAATACTCAAAAGAGCGTGAGGCCTTTGGACGTCCGATTTCAAAGTTTCAGGCAATCAGCTTTAAACTTGCGCAGATGGCTACGAAGATAGAGACGGCGAGACTTCTCGTCTACAAAGCAGCATGGCTTTACAGTAACGATAAAAAAGCCCTTAAGGAAGCCTCGATGGCTAAGCTGTATGCGGCTGAAGTTGTCCAGGACGTTTGTACCGAAGCTGTGCAAGTGCTTGGCGGATATGGATACGGGGTAGAGTTCCCGGTTGAAAGATATTATAGGGATGCAAAGCTTGCATCTATTACAGAGGGGACCTCAGAGATTCAGCATGTAGTTATAGCGCGTGAGTTAGGTCTGTAGTTTCAAACCAGCCAATAATCTTTGAATTTAATCAAATGAATATAAAAAAACGGGGAAGCATCTTGCGATGCAACCCCGTATTTTTTTGTCTATTTTAAAATCTTAAAGATCCAAAATATTAGACATTATGTCCAAGGAGCAGTCATGTCAGTTGACTCTGGGTCTCTTGACTTGAGCCACTTGGATGAATCATAATGAGCAGCCGCATAACAAATTATAGCCGTTGTAGCTATGAGCTGTTCAGGTGTTGTTTTAGTCATATCCGCCCTTTTTTGGATAATAGCCAAAATTGGATCTGGAATGTTAATTGTAACTTCTGCCATTTTTTAGAACCTCCTTAATTTAACTAATTTAGTCAGCGTCTCCAATACCTTTGTCTTTCCTGTACTGATCGAGAACCTCTCTCTTCACAGTAGGTACCAAGGTGAAGTCGCTTGCAGGCGCGCCTACAGCCGATGCTGCAACTTCATCCGCGGAAAGTGAAGGAGGTTTGGTATCAACAGCATTTACAGGATCGTTTAGCTGTGAAGGGCCAAGCTGCCAATCTGTAAGGGCTTCGTCTCCAAGACCAAATCTCTTTGTGAGCTTGTTGATCTCTTCGAGTCTTCCAGGTGTTGGTCCCGGCTCTTGTATCATATTGAGTTCTTTTAGGAGCTCAACTGTAGCAGCGTCCCTTTCAAAAGGCTGTCCTACTTTGCCCTTGAAGAACATGGTTTCAAAAGGAGGTCTTCCTCTTGTCCCTCCACCGTCAAGGTTTTCTGAAGGATAACCAACAGTCATAAGCCAGCAGAATACATATGAAGGCGGTAGATTAAATTTATCCTTAACATTTCTTCTTGCTCCACCGCTCGCGCCGTTTAGGCAGCATCCGAGCCCTAAGGAAGTTGCGGTAAGGATTGAGTTTTGAATAGAGTTGCCCAAGTCAATGCAGGCAAGCCTGTGAAGAATAAAATCAGGGAGAATCGCGGGAAGTGGGAAAAGTCTGTTTACACGCTCATATTCCCAACCGTGGGCTTTGTCCAGAGCACCCGTTCTCATAAGATCGTGTAACTGCTGTCCCTGCACGTCATATGCTGATAAATCATAGCACCAGAAAATAAGAATTGGAGCCATCTGTGTTGTAATCTGACTCCAGTCAGAAATAAACTCCCAAATCTCAGGGTCTTCATCTCTATAAACAACAATTGCTCTTTGCCCGTTAAAGTTACCAGCGGATGGAGCAATTCTTGAAGCTTCAAGCATAGCCTGTACTTTCCATCTCTCGACAGGCTTATTTGGTTCGTACCATCTTATTGATCTCCTCAAACCGATAGAATTAAACGTATCAAGCGGTTTTACTTCACTAGCTTGAGGAAGACCACCTACAATTAGTTCACTCATTTTGGCCTCCTGTATCAATGAATTTTTTCTTGCCAGACAATCAAGGATAATATTATTTTAGAGTAAAAAAGTCAAGTTATTTGTACAATTAGCGTACCGCTTTATTAAATCTAAGAAGCTGAATATCTTCTGTTCCATTGCATTTAGATTTGATATTACTAAAGAGACAGCTTATTCTAAGCGTTATATATCACTTCAAACCGCTCCAATGCTCTTAAATTATTTGATAATTTAGGTCTTGAAATTCATCCATTAATCACTATTTTAAATCTATATAGTTTTGCAGGAGGTATAAGACAATGAAATTTGATAAAATGACAATAAAAGCGCAAGAAGCGTTAGCGGAGGCACAATCTTTAGCACAGGAGAACAATAATCAGGTTGTAGATATTCCACACGTTCTGATCTCACTTCTAGCTGAGGATGGTATTCCCGGACAAGTAATCGCAAAGCTCGGGACTAATTTAAATGTAGTCCGGGGTTTGGCGCAGGATGAAATAAATAAACTACCCAAGGTGCAAGGTGACACGGATCAGATATATCTCAGTCGTGAGCTTAGTAAAGCGTTTAAAACAGCTGAGAAGGAAGCTAAATCTCTAGGCGACGAGTACCTCAGCACCGCACACATGCTTTTAGGGATCCTGCACGATTCCCCGGGTGGCTTAAAGAGCGAGCTCAAGCGACTGGGTATTACCAGGGACAGCATAATAAAAGTATTAAAAGACGTTCGGGGGAATCAGAATGTAACATCACAGTCCCCGGAAGATACGATGCAGTCCCTTAATAAATACGGTCAGGACTTCACCGAGCTTGCGCGCCAGGGGAAGATTGACCCTGTCATTGGGCGTGATGATGAGATTAGGCGTGTCATACAGGTGCTATCGAGACGGACAAAAAATAACCCAGTGCTAATTGGAGAGCCGGGCGTTGGTAAGACCGCGATCGCTGAAGGGCTTGCGCAGAGAATTGTAAACGGCGACGTTCCGGACGGACTTAAAAACAAGAAGCTTATTGCTCTTGATATAGGAGCTCTCATAGCAGGGGCTAAATACAGAGGGCAGTTCGAAGAGCGCCTGAAGGCGGTTCTTAAAGAGGTAACCGAATCGGACGGTCAGATAATTCTCTTTATCGATGAGATCCACACAGTGGTCGGAGCTGGTGCTACAGAGGGTGCTATGGATGCGTCCAATATGTTAAAGCCTGCCCTTGCTCGTGGAGAGCTTCACTGTATCGGAGCCACTACGCTTGATGAATTCAGAAAATACATTGAAAAAGACGCCGCGCTTGAAAGGCGTTTCCAGCAGGTCTTTGTAGACGAGCCTTCGGTGGAGGAGACTATTTCTATCCTTCGCGGTCTTAAAGAAAAGGACGAAGGACATCAGGGAGTAAAGATTAAAGATGAGGCGCTTATAGCGGCCGGTGTTCTATCGAATAGATACATCACGGGGAGATTTTTACCTGACAAAGCAGTGGATCTGATTGATGAGGCTGCCGCGAGTCTAAAGATGGAGATTGACTCCATGCCTACCGAGATTGATGAAATCCAGAGGCGCATTATGCAGCTTGAGATCGAGAGGGAGGCCCTTAAAAAGGAAAAGGACGACGCTTCAAAGGAAAAGCTTACCGTAATCGAGCGGAATATAGCTAATCTTAAGGAAGAGGCGGACACGCTTAAAACGCATTGGAAACGTGAGAAGGAGCATATCACCCTAATACGCAATGCTAAGGAAGAGATAGATCAGCTCCGCTCTGATGCCGAGAAGGCGCAGCGTGAGGGTGATCTTTCAACAGCGTCTGAGTTATTGTACGGAAAACTTCCTGATCTCAATGAAAAAGTTGAGAAGCTAAGTAAAGAGCTTGCGGAAATACAAAAAGATAAAAAGATGTTAAAAGAAGAGGTCGATGCCGACGACATAGCATCGATTGTGGCCAAATGGACCGGAGTTCCTGTCTCTAGACTCCTTGAGGGCGAAGTTGAGAAGCTCATTCATATGGAGGACAGACTCCATGAACGCGTAATCGGGCAGGACGATCCTATAACGGCGGTGTCTAACGCTCTTAGGCGTTCGCGCGCCGGACTGTCGGACCCAAACAGACCGATCGGATCGTTCTTATTCCTTGGACCTACGGGTGTGGGTAAGACGGAGCTTGCGAGAGCGCTTGCGGAATTCATGTTTGATGACGAGCACGCCATGGTACGCATAGATATGAGTGAGTATATGGAGAAGCACACTGTTTCTCGCTTGGTCGGCGCTCCTCCCGGGTACATAGGTTACGAGGAAGGCGGTCAGTTATCTGAAGCCGTAAGAAGGCGGCCCTACTCTGTCGTGCTGTTCGACGAAATTGAGAAGGCGCATGCCGACGTATTCAATGTGCTCTTACAGATTCTTGATGACGGGCGTCTGACTGACGGTCAGGGGCGAACTGTCGACTTTAAGAATGCAATCATAATAATGACCTCTAATCTTGGAAGCGACTACATTCAGGAGTATATAGACAGGCCCGAGACTATGGCTGAGAGGGTTATGGAGGTCGTAAGAAGCTCTTTTAGGCCTGAGTTCTTAAACAGGATTGATGAGACGATCATCTTTCAGCCTCTAGGGCTTGATCAGATTAAAGAAATCGTGAATATTCAGCTCGAGCACCTGGCTCATAGGCTAGAAGAGAGGAAGATTACTCTAGAACTTACGGATTCGGCCAAGCAGATGGTCGCGGAGAGCGGATATGACCCCGTATACGGAGCCAGACCCCTCAAAAGGACCATTCAAAAACTGATTCAAGATCCTCTTGCTACAGAAATTCTCAAAGGGGATTTCAAAGACGGGGATCACATTGTGGTCGACACCGATAAAGATAATAAATTAATCTTAGCAAAAGAAGTAAAAACTAAGAAGAAAAAAGCAGCAAACGAATAATCACCGAAAAGGCGCTTGTTTAGAGAATAAACGTCGCCTTTTTTCTATTAAGTCAAATAGTTAGCTCTAATAATTTATGCAACACATAAGAAGTATAAGCCTGGTTCTATCTTGTTTAAGAATCTACATGAAGTGCTTATGTTAATATGCTGTCTTTAATGATTAAAATATGCATAGTAAGTGTTTGGAAATACCAAAATCTAAAGAGTGGCATATGCTCAGGAATTGAATCTATATTAGGAGATTGAAGTGACAATTTCATCTACTATTTCTTCTGGATTATCGGCTTCTGTGATGGCGCGGCCGATAACTAGGTAGTCAGCGCCTGCTGAAATAGCTTCTTCTGGGGTTGTAACCCTCTTTTGGTCGTGATTTGCTGTTCCGGGACGTATTCCGGGGACTACTAAAGTGAAGCGATCGCCGAATTCTTTTCTTAAAGCTTCTACTTCAACTCCTGAGCATACTAAACCGTCAATATTAGCTTTTTCTGCTAAAGCTGCAAGGTTCATCACGGTGTCTTCAGTAGAAGTAGAGATGCCTATCTTCTCCAAGCTCTTTTTGTCGTGACTGGTAAGAACGGTTACACCAAGTACAAGAGGTTTGGGGTAAGAAAGCTTCTCAGCCTCCTCTTTTACGGCTTCAGAGGTCCGTTTCATCATCTCGAACCCGCCCAGAGTGTGAATTGTGAACATATTTGCTCCAAAACGGACGCTCTGACGGGCTGTTATTTCAACTGTTGAGGGAATATCGTGAAATTTGAGGTCTAAAAAGACCTCTACGCTCAAATTTGAGAATTCTTTAAGTCCTTCTGAGCCTGAATCGAGGAAAAGTATGGATCCAACCTTAAAAGTCTTTATCTTGCTCCTTAATTTTTCGACCCAATTTATAGCAATTTCATGCTCCGGAAAGTCGAGCGCAAGGATAATTCTTTCTTCAGGTTTTAGTTGAGGTCTTAGCATAACTTAATGTTCTACTTTAACTCAATACATTATTTAATATCAGGCAGTTAGAGATAAAAGCTCCCGCACTTCCTTAACTACTGCTTTAAGTTTTATATTCCTTGAATCACCTGTTTTTCTGACCTTAACTTCGGCCTCGCCTTCTTTAATTGTCCTTGGCCCTACCGCTACTATGATGGGTATGCCTATTAGTTCGGCATCTTTGAATTTAAACCCCGGCCCCACATCTCGATCATCTATGATCGCTTCACAGCCGGCTTCTATGAGTTCCGAATAAATTTCCTCGGCCGCTGACATTATCTGCTCGTCCTTAATTTTAAGAGGAAGCACCGTAACTTCAAATGGCGCGAGGGATTTTGGGAATATCACACCGCTTTCATCATGGTTCTGTTCAATTGCGGCAGCTACCGTCCGCCCTATTCCTATTCCATAGCAACCCATAATAAAGGGCTTTATTTTACCCTCAGAGTCTACAAATGTAGCGTTCATTGCCTCGCTATACTTAGTTCCAAGCATAAATACATGCCCTACCTCAATACCTCTAGTGGAAGTAAGTGTCCCCTCATCACATTTGGGGCATTTATCTCCGTCAGAGGCAACTCTGATATCGAAAAACTCTTTAATTTCATAATCCCTTCCAAGGTTTACGTTAATAACATGATAATCTGCTTTATTAGCTCCGGTTACGGAAGTTCCCATATTTTGTACCGATATATCGGCAACTTTTCTGATATTTAGCCCGACAGGCCCGCTAAATCCCATCGGACCGCCTGTAACTTCTTGAATTTGGTCAGGTGTAGCAAGCTCGACTATCGAAGCGCCTAAAGATTTTCTAAGTTTTGTAAGACTTAATTCGTGATCACCTCTAACTAAGGCGGCCATTAAGTTTCCTTCTACTTTAACTATCATAGTTTTTATTAGATTAGAGTGGTTTACATTTAAATGCTGAGCTACTTCTTCAACTGTCTTCAAGTTGGGTGTATGGACCTCTTCTACCGGATTTGTCCCCTCTTTCGGGTCATCTTGTGACTCATTCTTGCGCCCTACCTCGGCAAGCTCTAAATTAGCGGCATAGTCGCATTTATCACAGCTCATTATGATATCTTCCCCAGTTGGGGCTAAAACCATAAATTCGTGCGAGAAATTGCCGCCTATATTACCCGTATCAGCAAGTACAGCGCGGAATTCAAGCCCACAGCGCTCAAATATGCGAGTATATGCCTCGTACATAGCCCAATAGGACTTCTCAGCCCCTTGTGCCGTAGCATCGAAGCTGTATGCGTCCTTCATTATGAACTCACGGGCGCGCATAACACCAAAACGGGGGCGAATTTCGTCCCGAAACTTGGTCTGTATCTGATACAGATTCACCGGCAGCTGCTTATATGAGCTTATATCACGTCTTACTATGTCTGTAATTATCTCTTCATGCGTTGGTCCAATGCAGAAATCCCTATCCGCACGGTCCTTAAAACGAAGAAGCTCCTTACCGTAATAGTTCCACCTGCCGCTTTCTTCCCACAATTCTGCGGGCAATACAGCCGGCATCATGAGCTCAATTGCTCCTGCTCTATTCATCTCTTCACGCACAATTTTTTCAACCTTGGTGATTGAGCGCAGTCCGAGCGGTAAATAGTTATATATCCCCGCCGCGAGCTTTCTGATCATGCCGGCTCGTATCATTAGCTTGTGACTAACTACTTCAGCGTCAGAGGGGTCGTCCTTTAATGTTGGAATAAAGTAATTTGAATATCTCACATTTGTCTTCCTAAGGCGTATAAATTACCGAGTCCACACCTAAAAGCAATATTATTCCAGATTCAGAGAAACTCTAAATTGTTACGGAGAGAATATCTTGTTGACCTCACAGAACGCCGAGTTATCCTATTTAACTAAAAT
>DAOVUC010000093.1 GCA_030632765.1 Candidatus Dadabacteria bacterium | reverse complement strand
TAGACCGTGCCATACTTGAGGCCATAATAGAAAAATTTAACGGCGGCCCCGTGGGGATCGATACCCTTTCAGCTGCTGTAAGTGAAGAGAAGGACACGATTGAATATGTTTACGAGCCGTTTTTAGTGAGAGAAGGTCTTATAATTAAAACTCCCCGTGGAAGAGCCGCCACACCCCTTGCCTACGATCACTTAAAGATAGCCCATCCTCAAATGCAAAAGGGTCTTTTCAATAAATAGGCCGCTTATCTCCGCAAAGGAATCTCTCTAATAAATTCATCCCAGTGTGACTCAGTAATTGCATCAATTTCTTTTCTCGGAGCTTTGTATCCGCCTTCTCCTGGGAAAAGCTGGTCGTATATATTATCTCTTAACTCAAGCCACCTATCTACAGCCTCGTAATTCTTAAAAACAACTATAGTTTTATAAGTCCAGTGGGGGTCAAGTGTGTGAAGTCTCTGTGAATAGAGCTTATATTCACCAACTATAATTCCCCTATTTTGCATCTCATTCCAAAATGGATATAGCTTTTCCCTATTGACCTCGAGGAATTTCTCCGAGTTTTCAGGCTTAACTACGTAAAAGCTTTCCTCTATCACCGGTTTATATCTATCATCTTGAGAATAAGCTGCCGTGACGCTTGAAAGTAGAACGCATAAGACGAGAATTGATTGAATGATTTTTTGCAAATTGCACCTCCGTTATGCAGTTGGGAATATTCTTTTTACCCCTTAAGCACACTATTATACATTTTATAACGATAATCTAACAGATTTTATACCGCTACACATTAAGAAGCTAGTAGGAATGAGGGAGGATTCAGGATACATGATGCAAGATACAGGATGTACATATTTTAAACCCGCGCACCCCTGAGGCTCTCGAAGGGTGAAATCCTAAAACCACCGTCATCTCGACCAACGGGAGAGATCTAGTATGTTTCAGTCATTCTGAATTTATTTCAGAATCTTCTTTTGCCTTTTTCCTTCTCCCTTTAGAAAAGGGAAACGATTGCAAGCAAGTGCGCAATCGGTCGCTGTTACATAAAACCTCTATATTTCATAGCTGGGATAGCAAGCTTATTATTACCAAATTAAGAGGGATTTGTCTTTGTCATTCTGAGCGTACACATTTTGTGCAGCCGAAGAATTTCATCCCGCATTTCAACTTAAACCGGGCTTGACAAAAGGGCAGGAGTACAGTTCTAAGTTTATTAAGACTAAATATGTTATTGCTTTTGATCTATATATATGGAAAACTTTAGATCAAGCCTTAGATGTAGCTCATATGTATATAAAATCAGATAGATTATTTTCTGTTCAAGACCCAAATCTAACTTATCAGCAGGTTAAAACAATATGACAAATTGGATATATTTTGTGTTGCAGATTCCACCAGGTTCTGAAGCAGAACAAATTAATATTTTAGCGCTAGTTACTCAGGCCGGTCCCGTCGTTAAGGCTGTGCTTTTAATTCTCTTATTAATGTCCGTAATTTCCTGGGCAATTATTTTCTCTAAATATTTTGTATTGAAAAAGGCAACAAAAAGTTCTGATAAATTTTTAGAGCTTTACGGAGCTAGCGGAAATTTTGGGAACCTATATACCTCTACCAAACATATGGGGGGGCCAATTGCGGAAGTGTTTAGGGCTGGTTACACCGAAATACTCAAGATTAGAAAATCCAGATCAACCGGCACAGCTCAAAATACGGAACCTGGAGGTAGCCTTGAAATGATTGATACCGAGCTTGGGATTGTAGAGCTTGTAGAAAGGGCTTTGAAGAGAACAATGTCATCTGAAACATCAAGGCTCGAGGGTTCTCTAACCTTTCTGGCAACAACGGGAAGCGCTGCTCCCTTCATTGGTCTCTTCGGAACTGTATGGGGAATTATGACCTCTTTTATAGGGCTTGCGGGAAGCCAGGGAGTGCCAACCTTGCAAGCTGTTGCCCCCGGTATTGCCGAAGCACTGGTAGCTACAGCAGTCGGCTTGGCTGCAGCCATACCAGCTGTAATAGGATATAACTATTGTTTAAGCAGGGTGAAGAAGATAGATGTGGACATGGAGAATTTTTCCTCAGAATTTTTAAACATCGTGGATAGATATGTTAAAAGAGTCTAGAGAGTAATAAATGGGAATGCAGACTAATAACGGCGGCGGACGCACAGTATTATCTGAGATCAACGTTACTCCCTTTGTAGATGTCATGCTGGTGCTCTTGGTCATATTTATGGTCACAACCCCTATTCTATATCAAGGGGTAGATGTTAACTTGCCCAAAACAGATTCCCAGCCGATGGCTTCTTTAGACCGTGAAAGAAAAGTTGTAGTAACGCTTAATTCAAATGGGACAATTTTTATAGAAAAAGAAGAGTATTCTCTCTCCGAACTTAGGATCGAGATCCGAAAGCTCATGTCAGAAAGAGGGAAAGATGTAAGAGAGGAAGATGTATTCCTTAGAGCTGATACGAGTGTTCCTTACGGCACGGTTGTTCAAGTGATGTCCGAGATTAGAAATGCCGGTGTTACAAAACTAGGTCTTATTACTGAACCAGTTCCAAAAAATAATTAGAGGATAAGGGGAAATGAAACGATCTCAAAAAGAATCTTCTAAAGGCTTGGGGATGTTCTTCTCAATTGCGCTGCACGTTGGCGTTGTAGTGCTGATTCTGTATTGGGGATTCAGCGGGACTTCTCAGTACAGCAGTACTCCGGGTCCTATACAGGTGTCTCTTTCTGGTTTAGAGACAGGTAACTCTAACCAACCTCCTGCGGTTAAGAAACCAGCTGTAAAACCTAAACCGCCCGAGCCTGAGAAAGTTCAAAAGAAAGAAGAAGTAAAGAAAGAAGAGGTAGAACCTCCTCCCCCGCCTCCTGAAAAAAAAGAAGAAGAGCAGAAGAAAGAAAAACCCAAAGAAGAAGTTGTAAAAAAAGAACCTGAGAAAAAAGAAGTCATTCCTTTAGAAACTAAGAAAGAAGAGAAGAAAGAAGTCGCTCAGAAACCAAAACCAACTCCAACCCCTAAACCGAAACCTAAGCCTAAGCCAACGAAGAAGCCGGTTAAGAAAAAGGACTTTGAAAAGGAAAAAGATAGAATCTTAAAAGATATCCAAAAGCAAAAAATACTTGATGAACTTAAAAAAGATAAATCAGAAACGAAAGAACCTCCGGAGCAAATAGAGGAGGAGATTGGGGAAGAGCGGAGGCTTGCAATGGCAGATGATATAAAGAGGGGCGGGGAACTAGAGACAGAGGCTGGAAACGCGGCTCGGCGCTCAAGCGGCGGCTCCTCAATAAGCCCTGTAATCATTCAATTATATGTTAGCCAGGTTCACAGAAAAATAAGCCGTCACTGGACAATCCCTCCGGGTGTACCGACCGATGGAGGCCTTTCTGCATTCATATCTTTTAAAGTTGACGGAAGCGGACGGATTAGTGATGTAACAGTAAAAGAGTCGTCGGGCAATTCCTCTTTTGATGAATATTGTGTTAAAGCAATCAATAGATCCGCCCCGTTTCCTCCACCTCCACCCGAACTTGCGGAGGAAGCTAAAAATAAAGGGTTAGAACTTACCTGCAGAAATGATCCTTAATAATTAGAAGTTTTCTTTATATTCTTTTTGGAGCAAACAATGAATCTCATTCTCATACGTCACGGAGAAACCGACTGGAACAGAATCGGCAGGTGTCAGGGAGTAGCTGACATAGTCCTAAATGAAAATGGGGAAAGGCAAGCAAAAGAATTGGCCGAATCTCTTAAAAATCATGATATAAAGGCTGTTTATTCAAGCCATCTGAAAAGGGCGTTTGAGACCGCTCAAAAAATAGCAAAGCATCATAAGCTTTCAGTACAAGTGGACCCCGATCTTCGGGAAATGAACCAGGGGGATCTTGAGGGCTTAACTTTTCCCGATATAAGGGATAGGTATGCTGAGATTCTTAAAAAATGGAGAGAAAGCCCAGAGACGCTAAGGCTTCCCAACGGGGAGTCGTTAATTGAAGTGCAGGAACGAGCGTGGGAAGCGTTTGAAAAGGTACATAAGCTCCATCTTGGGGAGACGGTCGTCGCGGTAAGTCATAACCTTACTATTATTACTTTGTTATGCAAGATTACAGGAGTGGGACTGAAGGGCTTTAGAGATTTTGATATCCATGCTACCTCTAAAAACGTTATAGTCTCGGAAGACGGTCTTATTAGAGTTGATGTCATAAACGATATATCACACCTGTCTCCAATGGAATCTGTTCCCCTTTTTGACTCACAGTAACGATGTTCTGAAAAATGTATTCTAGATTAAATAGCGGGCTATTAAGTAGGGCATGTCTATTTCTTGTAACATCAAAAATTATGTGGTGTAATTCCATACCAATATGAAAGAAGATATTCAAAGAGTAGTTTCTAAGTCAATTGAAAACATTGCCAAGAATATCCACATTCCAGATTTGCCCGTTGTTGTGGAAGTGGGGATACCGAAGAGAAAAGATTTTGGCGACTTTTCTGTTAATACGGCCATGGTAATTGCCAACAAGATCGGCAAAAAACCTCGTGAAGTGGCTGAGCTTATTATTGAGAACCTCCCGCAAGAGAAAGAACAGCTATTTAAAAAAGTAGAGATTGCAGGCGCCGGATTCATTAATTTCCATGTAAAAGAAGCGGCGATTATAAATAAACTTAGAGAAATTGAGGAAGATGGAGAAAAATTTGGAACCAGCGACCTTGGGAAAGGAGAGAAAGTTCTTGTGGAGTTTGTAAGCGCCAACCCTACAGGCTTTCTTCATATAGGCCATGCCCGAAACGCTGTTGTTGGAGACGCAGTGTCCAGGATACTTGATGCATCAGGCTACGCTGTTGAGAAGGAATTATCCATCGAAATTAAATGAGCAAAGATGGATTGTCTGGACTAGTGTGTATGTGGAAGGTAGAAAGGACTTGTTGGACAAACTGAGGATTTACCCGAGGACGGCTATAAAGGTGAATATGTTAAGGATCTTGCCTCTCAAATTAAAGCTGAGAAGGGGGACTCTCTTCTTCAGGATTCCCCGGAACAAGCTTCAGAGTATTGTAAGGAATTTGCCAAAGCAGTATTGCTCGACGAAATAAAAAAAGATTTAGCCGATATTAATATATTTTTTGATGAGTGGTTCAGTGAAAAAGAGAATATTCACGGGGCTGCAAACGAGTCAGATGAAAGCAAACTTGATCAAATTAAGGATATTCTAGATAGTAAAGGCGTACTTGAGGAAAGAGATGGGGCGCTATGGTTTAAGGCAACCCAATTCGGAGATACGCAGGATTGGGTACTTATTAAGAGCGATGGAAGCCCGACTTATTTTCTAGCTGATATTGCTTATCATTACGATAAATTCAAGCGGGGATTCAAGAGCATTATTAATGTCTGGGGTGCCGACCATCACGGACATGTGTCCCGTCTTAAAGCGGCGCTTAGGTCATTGGGATTGGATGATTCACGTTTCAATGTTGTGCTTATTCAGTTCGTAAGACTTATGAGACAGGGCAAAGAAGTTGCTATGTCGAAACGTGCCGGCACTTATGTTACGATGCGGGATGTCGTAGATGAAGTGGGCTCAGATGTAACGCGTTTTTTTCTTTTGATGCGTAGCTCTGAAAGTCATTTGGATTTTGATCTCGATTTAGCCAAGAAGGAGGCAAGTGAAAATCCGGTCTATTATATTCAGTATGCTCACGCCAGAATTGCGAGTATATTTAGAAAAGCTAGTGAGACGGATATAACAGAATCAAAAGAACATTTAGAGCTCTTGCAGGCGCCACAAGAGATTGAGCTTATTAAGAAGCTCCTTCTTTTCCCCGAAGTAGTGGTGGATAGCGCTCAGGCCCGGGCTCCTCATAAGGTCGCCTATTACCTACAGGAAGTAGCATCTGAATTTCATGTGTATTATAATAAATGCAGAGTGGTAGATGGTGATCGTGATATGAGCGGTGCAAGGCTTTATTTGATTAATTGCGTACAGACGGTGCTATGCAATGGGCTTAAGCTCCTTGGGGTTTCCGCTCCGGAGAGGATGTAGTAAATGAGCAATAACTCAGGACCGAAAAATAGTAAGATAGTATCCCTTTTCATAACATTCACAATTTTATTTATAGTTGTTTTCAGCTTAGGTGTTATTATAGGCAAAGGTTTAGGGGGCTCGGATACTACTGATAGGAGCTATGAGGAGGAAGTGTATTCAGAAAAATCTTCAGAACCCAAGATGGCTGGTGAAGGATCAGTGGCTCAAGACTCAGATCTTACCGAAACAGAATCCAATAATCTGATTCTAGATGAAGAGTCTCAAGCAGATAGTGATGAGGAAAGTGAGAAGAGCGCAACTGACCCGGAGGAGGAAGTATCCGAAACAGCGGATAGAGCTGATATAAACGCACCATCACAAGAACCAAAGTCCGGTGAACTGACCAAGGAGTCAGATTCTAAAGAAGAAACAGAAGAAAGGGAGTCTCAAGAAATTAATCTTGAAGAATCTCCATTAGAAAATCAAGGGGGAGCGTCAGCTAAAGAAGCTTTGCCAAAAATTGATCCGAGCGGTCGCTACACCGTTCAGATAGGGGCGTTTCAAGATCAAAGTCAGGCAAACAAGATTCTAAACTCCATGAAATCAAAAGGCTACCCGGCATTTATTAAGCAAAAGGAGTCTCCGGATAATAAGAACTTCTATAGGGTAAGAGTGGGGACATTCTCTACCAAAGGAGAAGCTGTTGAGTATGGTA
>DAOVUC010000124.1 GCA_030632765.1 Candidatus Dadabacteria bacterium | reverse complement strand
GTTTTCCCTAGCAAGGCATATTCTCTACCAAGCCGAGTTTCATATTGAATCTCTTTATTTAATCTATCTATACGACTTGTTAGCTCAATCCTTTCAGAAGACATGGGATCAGCATTGGATAACACAAGCTGTTGAAGATCATCTCTTTTTCTTTTGAGAATATCAAGTCGGGATTCAGACCTAAACACTGCTCTGTGAGTATGTCCGCATATTAAAATAACATTATTCTTCTTTGCCCAATTAAACCTTTCCTTTTCAAATTCCTGTGTAATTACTGATCTAGGAGCTGCAATTGCTTCGTCTACCTTGACATGAGGCTCAATATATCTATAAAGCATTACAAATGCACGACTAGAAAAACTATTTTCGTCTGAATCTTTTGTACCTTGGTGACCATGTATAAGTAAAATTTTAGGAATCCCATTTGTATCCTTTAACTTAATTCCTTCATAAACGGGATATACCAAACTAGATCTTGTTCTTATTGGATCTTTTGTCTTCCAATCAAAGTCATGGTTACCAAATACTCTATAAACTCTATCATCACCAAATGCCCTTATAGCTTCATAAACAGAATCATTATATCTATCAGCAACTTCCTCTGCAGTAAATTGCCAAAGCTCTTCCACGTCTCCAAGCAAGATTAAAGAGTAACCTTCATTTTGATAGTGATTAAAAGCACGTACTACTGCATCTTCGTTATTTTTAAAATCATCCGCTTTTTCACCGTTGCCCATATGCATATCACTGATAATCACATATTTGTTTCCTCTAGTAGATAAAGGCAATACATCTTTTTCATCATCCCAAAGTTTATCTAGCTGCACATTTAAACTACCCTTCTTAGTTGCCATCTCTATTACCTCCAGAATAGAATAGTTTATTATCTTATTCATATTTTAATCTACATTGTAAGGGAATGTAAAGTCCTACAAAAGTCGTATGTTCTAAAAATGTTTGTAGGACTTTTATAGGACTAAATAGATAGCAAGTCCTTTGTGTTCAGAAACAGAATATAAATAAGTTTTTCTAAGATTAGATCCACGCAAATTGAAGAAACAATTCACAGTCTTAAGATACTCATCTAAAGTTTTTCCAGGTTCATCACTGAACAAATCATCGAAAATATCAGACACGCCGGGGAACAAGTAAAGCGCATAGGGGCAGACCAGGGGGGGTCTGTACCGCAAATCTTCAATTTATAATTATAGTGCCTACCATACCCTTTTTCTCGTGAGAGCCAAATATGTTCTTTTTGCCGCAGTAAAATTTATACGTACCAGGCTTTTCAGGAATAAAAGTTACAGTTGCATCCCTGCCTCCTTTGACTTCCTGTACAACATATAACCCTGACTCAGGGTCATCTATTGTGAAGTTATGAGAAATGATAGAAGCCACACTCCTAAGTGTAATCTCAACCGGCTTCCCCGCTTCTACAGTAATTGTGTCAGGATTAAATGAGTAGCTTTCTACTATAATCTCAACTTTTTGAACTTCGTCTGAGGAATCTGAATTCTCAGCACGTAGAATATTTAGAGAAACTAGAAACAAAATTAAAAAAAGAGTAATTGTTATTCTTTTCATAGATCTTTCTTCTATCTTAATTTATGGAACCTCTTTAAGGAAAACATGTAGCTTCATTGCCATCAACCTCACACTCAAGAATTACTTCACCTTCGACATCACGAATACTCATTTGCCATACTTCGCCCACAAGCTCCATTAGAACAAAACCGAATTGATTGTTGAGCACAACCGCGTCTGAAACTGTAGCGCCCCCAATCTCAACTCCTTCCAATGGGTCTGTCACCGGAGGATCAAGCTAGGTACCGCTAATGCCGATAACAAACTGTGGCTGGCGGTCACCGACAAAATTAAGCATCTCAAATAGATGTATGTGTGCTGATAAAACGACATTAATGCCACCTGTAAGAACATTCTTGCTTGCAGCTTGCAGGGTATCGTTAATCATAAAAAGCTCTCCCGAATCCTCACCTATTCCCCAGAACGGGTGGTGAGTGACAAACCAGGCGTTGTCCCCCGAAGCGTTTTCCAATGTAGCGATCTGAGACGCGTAAGTTTGCACCATACCTTCAGGCGCGCTGTTGTCTTTTGCGGCTGAGGAATCAAGCATTAACAGGTTTACTAAACCAATGTCTATGACATAAGGGGGGGTGAATTCCTGACAGTCTGGGAAAGGCGGGTTAGGGTCAAGGAAAGTAAACCAGCCCCTACCTGCCCGGCTGCACTCTTCATGGTTACCCCGAGTGAAAGCCCACGGGGCAGCTCGAAGGAGCTTATTAGCCGGCGAGAAAAAGTCCGCGTCCCAGGTAGTATAATTATCCCCGAACGGAGATCCCTCGCATCCCTTATCTCCCGGAGGACATGGGTCTTCTCTATACAGATAGTCCCCAATATGTATGACTAGATCAGGGTTAAAAGATGCGGCTGTTTTAGCTATACGCTCAAACGGCCAGGATTGGGGATCATTACAGGACTGCGGAACATCACCTGTTTCAAGCCTGCATCCTGTGTCCGCTATTACTACAAGTCTCTTGGGATTTTCCACCGGAAGCTTAAGCGCTCTGCCGGAAACAGAGGCAGTTATTGTCCCTGGGGGAATTATTATTTCACACACCAATACCGGAAAATCGTTATCCGGTGAATGGCGCATCTCCATTTGCACGCCGACCCCGTTTAAAATAACTTGTGGGCAATCATCCCTTTGAGTAATTACTCTAGCGATAGTTATCCCATTTGGTCCCGCCTGCACCCAGGAGGCAATAATATTGTTATCGCTCGAGTTATCGCACGCATATAGGCTTAAAATCAGAATCGGCAAAACAAATACCAGTCTAAAGTTTCTTAACTTTTTCATAAAACCGATTATAAACCTAATGACGCTAAAATGTCAATAATTATTTAACATTGAAGGGATAAAGTAATGGTGCAGTAAGAAGGGGGTTTTTATTAGGGTATAAAAACTTTTATGAAGGTGTAAGGATGATTAACCGTACCTTTTTTATTTCCAGGAAGATGTTTATCCTGGCTCTAGTAGTTCTAGTTTCAGTATTTAGCTGGACAACCATAGCAAGCGCATCAGGCACTTTCATTAGTAGTGCAAATAACAACAGAATACTCAAATTTGAGCCTGGTGATGGCGAATTTTTTAGAATATTCGCTGATGGACTTCCATTAAGTGGGCCAGAGGGTTTGCTTTTCACCGCTGTTAAAAAATGTTAGGGGTTATCGTCGTCACACCCTATTGCTCTTTGAGAGCATGTGCCAGGACTAGAGCCCATCATGCACAGGGTCTTAAAATACGTACACATGCTGTGATCCTCTAAGATATCGTCTTGATTATTTAGTCCATACGTTGTTAGCTGCTCTCCGATTGTAATGAGATCGCAATCATCGTCTGCAAAATCGGGCAGCGCGGGAAGCTGGGTTCCGAAAGTTATCTGCATTTCTCCATTCACATGTTCGTATGAAAACAAGAAGCAGTCGAGTCCTTGAGGTGGCAGCATAGGAATCAGGTCGTTTGTATTTACAATTCGGAAACTTATCCTGTTTAACGACTCTATTGCTTCATAGGTACTTACAAACTGGCTGTCACCCACGGCAGGACCCGCAAAGTTATACATAGTCACGCTGTCTATCATACCCACGTTCTGGGAGAAATCGGGGAAAGCTAGGAACGCAAGAGCCGCCCCAAGGCTGTGCCCGGTAATAAAAAGGTTATTAAAATTGCCTGTCATGGTAAGTTCATCAAGTTTAGCAAGAATCGTGCTCACGATCGGATTTGAAGCATCAAGTCCATACACATCCAAAAAACCCAATGCAACGTTGCCGCCGTTTGGCACGAAATCATATGGAATCTGAAGCGCATCAACATCACTTATAGCGTCTGAGATGTTTGCGGTACCTCTGAACGAAACATATATATTGTCTCCCTCAGTGGCTATAAAAGCAATCGGAATCACCCCGTCGTCATCCTTGCAGGTATCGTTAAAGAAACTGGACACCGGTTCAAATATTACTTCTTCAAGTTTATATGGAGAAGGCACTGTAATTGCTCCCTTACCACTATTAATGCACTGAATTCTCTGCTCATATGCAACCAGCGCAAGCTCGCCAAGCTCTATAGCAAGCTCTAAGTCAAAACCATCCGTCGGTCCTGGCTCAGGATTATTGCCGTTACCATTGTTCTTATTGCATCCACCCGTAATTCCAAAGGAAACCATCACAAGCAGTAGTAATGCAATCAAACTAGTTTGCCTCATTCTATACCCTCCGTGGAGATTACTTCTTAAATATTATAACCACCTTATTTTGAGTTTGTTCTGTTGAAGAATTTTTGGTTTGACTGAGATTCTAAATTAAACCGTATAGAAGCCCTACAATTCCCCCGCCCGCAATGAGCCAGGTTGAGTTAATTCGTAGAAAGAACAGTGCTGCAGCGCATATTACCGCGATAAAGATAGTAAGCGGGTCTATGAGAGACACCCTTGCAAGCTGAATAGTCACCGCCGCCATAAGCCCAAGCGATGCTGCGTTTACTCCGTCAAGTGCCGCGCCAGCCAGTGGCGATTTCCTAAGCTTTGGGATAATCGGATTTACAGCCGCTACAAACACAAAGGAAGGCAAAAATATTCCGAGTGTAGCAATCGCTGCTCCGGGAATACCCGCAACCAAATATCCTATGGAAGTGGCTGTGGTCAGCAGTGGCCCAGGTGTCACTTGTCCAATCGCGACCAGATCAATTAGCTGCTGTGAGGTTATCCATCCAAGAGCTTCCACAAAATCAGCTTCTAGAAAGGCGAGCAAGACGTACCCGCTCCCATATAGAACCGCGCCTATTTTAAGGAAGACCAAAAATAGTGTCGATAAAGCTATCTCTTTTGCCTGTAGCGCTGCCAGATTTATTCCAATAAAAGGAGCAATAAAACTAAACATTCGTGATCCTGTGAAGCTGTTATAATTTCTTAGCAGCATTACAATAATCCCGCCAAGAAAGATAAGAAGGATTTCGTTTATACCAACGAAATATCCGGCAATCACACCGATCCCTACAAGAGTTGTGAGAACTCCCTTAACCGCCTTTCGCCCTAGCATGTATAGGGCCTGGAGAACTATCGCAATTATCACAGGTTTTATACCGTAAAATAGCCCCTCCGCCTGACTCGTAGTTCCGTACTGTACATATAGCCAAGTTAGGATCGTAACGAGTACAGCCGATGGAAATATAAAACACGAGCCAGATACTATCATTCCCCGCCATCCGGCGCGCTCAAGTCCCATGTGAATTGCCATCTGGGTTGAGTTTGGTCCCGGGATGAGGTTAGTCGCTCCCATAAGGTCTAAGAACTGCTGCTCATCTAACCACTTTCCCCGATATACAACATCGTCATACATCATAGCGATATGAGCCGCTGGCCCACCGAAAGCGGTTATCCCGAGTCTGAAAAATAACAAAGCACGCTCTTTTAAACTATTGGACGTATCTATTGAAGTCGGGGACCCGGGCCATTCTTGATTGTTGATATGGATTGAGAACT
>DAOVUC010000249.1 GCA_030632765.1 Candidatus Dadabacteria bacterium | reverse complement strand
CCTATATTTCAAAGTATATCTAACGAAAATATACAAGCATAACTATTTGACGTCTACACTATAAATACCATAAAAAAAACCGGAGCCGGGCTCATTACCCGAAAACTCCGGTCTACTAAATCTTAAGAACTTTCTCTAACTTATTATTTACATTGATTCTTTACGGCCCAGTGCAGGGAACATTGGGGGGAGCATCCCACGCCATAATATCCGTGCATCGCTCTAAATCAGCGCAGCTAATCTTAAACTCTTTACTCTCAGGATCCATAGCTAACGCCCCTTCAATTCCTACGGGAATGTTGTTACAAATGCTTGCGTCAAAGCCGCCGTCATTGGCTTCCTGCTGACCCGCGCATCCTATAGATATAACAAATATCATGATACCCAGCACTTGAAATAATCTCATCATAATCTACATACCCTCCTTTTTAGACTTTATCTCATAACATTATACATAATATATATGCCAAAACACGCATATTATTTATGTCCCATGCGAGTCCGATACTCTTACATTATAGACACAATACAGGAATTTATTCCCCATTTTTTGTTAACCTAAGCAAACCAAAAAAGTCCTAATTGTCTATAGAATACAGAAGTATTCAAGATACAATATAAGAAAAAGTTATCCCTTCATTAGTAAAATAAAGCTCAGGAGTAATGTTTATACCGCTCCCCATTAAGAAGCTAGTAAAATACTTTGTAAAAGGTATAAGGAGCGGAAACAATGAAGAGAAGAAGATGGGACTCTAAAACAAAGACCAAGATAGTACTTAAAGGTCTTTCTGGAAGACCCGTATCAGAGATATGCAACGAGCACGGAATACATCAGAACTAATTCTACAGCTGGCGCGATAAGTTCCTATCAGAAGCCCATAGAGCGTTTGAATCCAAAAAAGACGGTGGAGAAGTAATCCGACTTCGTAAAAAGAACCAAGAACTAAAGCAAATAATCGGCTCACTTACCGTTGAATTAAAAAAAACAGAGGAAGAGTTCATATAAGAAAGCCGTCTGACTCTGTAACTCTTCGAAACGAATGCTTACTTAATAGGATAAAAGAGATAAAACGAGAACAATTTTTTGTGATTTTACAAAAAGAGCCTTTAATATTATTCAATAATTTCAGCAATTTGGTCAAGAGCACATCGTGCTGGTATTCGCTCCCTAAATCCGTAAGAATATTTACATGTCGGATAAATCATCCTACCCCGTTCCCGCAGGGACGATAACCTTTGAGCAGGAAATAAAAAAGAGCCGCTTCATTGCAACAGTGGGCCACGCCGCTGATAAAGACAGCGCTGTGCGGTTTATAGAGGAAGTATCGGCAAAACATAGTGGCGCAAACCATAACACCTATGCATATATAGCAGGCAATCCCAATGGCGGAGCCGAGGTGGGGTTTAATGATGACGGAGAGATTGGGGGTACTGCGGGCAAGACAATTTTAAGCGTATTACAAATGAGGGGAATCGGCGAGGTCGTGGCAGTTGTCACCCGCTACTTCGGCGGCACCAGACTCGGAACAGGGGGGCTTGTGCGGGCATATTCGGGAACTATTACGATGGCGCTGGATGAGATAAAGTTAAAAAAGCGAGTCCATCTGGTAGAGATAAAAATTGTGGCCGGATATGAGTTTGAGAACTCGATCAGAACACTATTTGATAAAATGGGGCTAAAAATAAAGGATGTGCTGTATACCCAGGAGGTCTCAATCGTAGCAGATATTCCGGAAAGCATTTCAAATGAGTTACAAAGTGAGATTATGGACTCCACCCGTGGGAAGGCTAAAATTCTTTTTACATAGCCTCTCCCCCCTTTTGCCATTCTTAATCATGTGCGATTCTTGTCTAGGGCTACGATCCACAATCGTTTCAGCTTCAGTTCAGGTTTTCTATTTTTAGGAGCTTCAGCTTCAGTTCAGGTTTTCTATTTTTAAAGGTATATTTTAGTGAGGAGCAAATATAGTAATGACCGATCCGGATACTAATAAAATCACACTCCGCTCAGATATCGACAGATATTACTACTACTTAAACATGATCACCGAGAACGTACGCAACGGCTATAACTACATGGTGATCAAGTACTGCAATCTTAGTCTCCCCTTAATACCGCTTCTTATTGAGCAAAACAAAAAGGATTTCGGTGAGTTTGATATAACCACTCTTCCGGCGATTGAGCTAGGCGCTAAACTCTGGAGCTATCAGGGAAATCTGGAAAAAATTAAAGAGATCGAGGTGCTAATCGACTCGCACTCGGAGCTTGAGCCATGGAGAATCCATCTGGAGCGCGCTTACGAGAGGATTAGCTCCCAGGAGCAATAGATTGTAGCTGCTGCCTTGTTTTCTCCCCTTTGAAATTTTGACATTCTCCTATACCCTATTAACCAATATTTAATTTAAAGGAGCACACTGTTTATGAAATTCAAGTCGTTAATCGTATTATTCTTATTGGCAATATTTCTACCGTTATCAGCTCTTTCAGAAGCCCTTAGCCTCTCTGCTAAAGAATCTAACAAAGACACGGCTGCAGATAGCAAAAAAGGTGATTCAAAAAAGCCTGACCTCGAACAAATTCTCGCCAGTCATTATAAAGCCATAGGCGGTCTTGAGAAGTGGCAAAAGCTCGATACCATGATCATGAAGGGCACAATGACCTCCCAGGAAGTATCAATGCCTATTACCGCCTACCATAAAAGGCCAAACAAATGCCGTGTTGAATTTAGAATAAAGGAGAGCTTACAGGCACAGGTGTTCAACGGAATGTTCGCATGGCAGTTAAACCCCCTTTCCGGAAATCCCGACCCCACTCCTATGAGTGAGGGACGATCCAAATATTTAAGAGATACGTGCGATATAGAAAGCTCTCTTATTGATTTTAAGAAAAAAGGGCATAAGGTCCGTCTCCTTGGAGAAGAAGAAATAAAAGGCAAAAAGACCTATAAAATCTCTGTAAAATACAGGACGGGCAATCTTGAAACCCATTATCTGAGTGCTGCAACATATTTACCCATAAAGACAGAAGGAATTTATAAAATGGGCGGTGGGGAAATAAGAACAACCACAAACTACTTTGATTTTAAGAATACAAGCGGATATGTAGTACCTTATAACCTTGTATTCGATATACACGGCGCCCCTTCTAAAGAGAAGCTTGAAATTGACACATTTAGTTTTAATCCCAAAATAAATCCCAAGATATTCGATTTTTCCAAGGATAAAATAATAAATATGCAAAAGAAAAAATAGGCAGATAGCATCTGCTAGCAAACTATTTCTTCAAACTCTTAAGTTAATTTGAACTTGTCTGCCCACCGCGTAGCTGTGATT
>DAOVUC010000238.1 GCA_030632765.1 Candidatus Dadabacteria bacterium | reverse complement strand
TCCCTATCGGAATAATTACGGATAGAGATATGGTTATATCGGTAATAGCTGAAGGGGAAAACCCAGAGGAAGTTGTTGTTGAAGAGGTTATGACTAAAAACTTAGTGTACGTTGATGAGGATACTGATATTATGGACATTCTAAGCACATTATCAGAGTATTCGATACGAAGAATGCCGGTTACTAAATATGGTAAATTGACGGGGATAGTCTCGGTTGATGATTTGATCGTGGTAATTGCAACCGAGCTTGTTGACCTAGCTATGGCTCTTAGCAGCAAGTCAAAAATGCTGTGACCTCATTACATCGCTTTTGTGGCAAATATATGTTTTATTATGATAGAATTCAATCGAGTGTTTGAAACGGTGAATGTTTTGATTACTTATAATCAATTGTCAGAGGGAGAACCCTAAATGAAATTAAAAAATATAATTTGGGCAACTGATGGCTCTCAGGAAGCAGAGAGGGCGTTGGATTATGCAAAGTACATTGCCGGGAAATCAGGTGCTGAGATTATGGGTGTGCACGTAGTTCCTATGCCAGTGCAAGTACTTCTTGATAATATAAGTGAATCAAAAGCAGAAATCAGAAAATGGAGATTAAAAATAGAAAATAACGCTGCTAAGAAATTTGAGGAAGTAAAAGAGGAGTGTCAAAAAAACGGGATTAAATTTGATGGGGTTATTTTGAAGGGATTACCTAGCGATAAAATAAAAGAGTTTGCGAAAAGAAGGAAAGCTGATCTAATAGTTATGGGTAAGCATGGACATGGATTTCTTGAAAGCATGCTAGCTGGTAGTGAGACCGTAAGGGTGCTAAAGAGTTCACGAGTACCTGTATTGTCTGTAAAAAGCAAGAAGAAAACTAAAGCAGAATTTAAAAATATACTCGTTCCCATTGATCTGTCTGAAGACAGCGATTATGCGCTTAATTATGCTTTAAGCATAGCACAGCTTACCGGTGCTAAAGTAACTGTCATTTTCGTGCTTCGCTTAGATATGTATGCGCAGGATATACCAGCCGGAGCGCTTGAGCGGGTGATAGAACAGTCTATAAAATCACTTGACAAAAGAACCTCTCAGATAAAAAAAGCATTTGAGAGCAAAAGAGGTGCTTCAAAGAATATTAAAATGAACACGGAAGTGATACACGGCATGAGTGAGGCTGTAACAATTTCACATTATGCCGCAAAGAAGAATATGGACTTGATTGTTGTACATACTCACGGAAGAACCGGAATAACGCGGTTTTTGCTCGGAAGCGTAACCGAAAGAGTCGTTTCCAGTGCTAAGTGTTCCGTTCTAGTATTAAAACCGGAGTAGAAAATTGCTTATAAAAACATAAATGAGTACCGACAATAACAAATTTGTATCAAGATATTTGCCGGATTTTGTGTACGGTGGAATCGACGGTTCCGTAACTACTTTTGCAATAGTAGCCGGTGTTACCGGCGCATCCCTATCCCCTACCATTGTTTTGATTTTAGGATTTGCCAATTTATTGGCTGACGGTTTTTCAATGGCTGTTGGTAACTATCTTAGTACTAAATCTAAAAAAGAATACGCTGACAAAATAAGAAAGTCCGAAGAGCATTCAGTCATAAACATTCCCGAAGAAGAAACAGAGGAAATAAGGGAGATATTTGCAGAAAAGGGTTTTTCAGGCCAGCAGCTTGACGATGCGGTAGAAATTATTACAAGCAATCAAGATGTATGGATTGATACTATGATGAAGGATGAGTTCGGAATTTTCGAAGATCACACTTCTCCGATTAAAAGCGCTCTTATGACTTTCGTTTCATTTAATTTGATAGGGTTTATCCCGCTCCTTGCATATGTGCTGTCATACTTCTCAGACTCTTTTAAAAGCAATACCTTTACTCTTTCTATAATTCTGACTTCTGTCGCCTTTTTTATAGTTGGCTCAGTCAAAGGTCAAGTTGTAGGTAGCGGCAGGCTTTTTTCAGGTTTTGAAACTCTTCTTATCGGTGGAGTTGCTGCTGTAATTGCATATTATGTTGGTTATCTTTTACGTGGTCTAGCTTAATATAAACATCCAAGATGGAATAATGATAACAGAACCTTTGGTAAATTTATTAAGTTCTATCTATAGAGTTATTTATTGTTGCAGGAACATTATCAAGTGCACCTTCGTAATATAGAAATAAAGCGGGAATCGGTGTACTGCTCTCCCTTTGTCAAGCTCGGTTTAAGTTGGAATCATGAAGAATGTAACGCTTCCTAACCAATCTGATGACCTTCTGTTTATAGGGTTATCTGTCAAAAATCTAACGTTAAAGCTGAACCGATTATAGTGGGGCAGGTCATTTATGTATTAGCCATATCGAACTTTATTTAGAGAACATGTCTTTTCTAATTGTAGTTTTCTTCTGAACGTTTTTTTCACATGCGTATATTTCCAGATTATCATCTCCGAGGACGAATGCGCTTGCGCCCCATCTAAAAGCAGGCCCGTCGTTGCACTTAGCATGAAAGCGGCTTAAACGTTTAAATAATTTGTCCTCCGGCTGTGTGAGATCCAAGTGATAGAGATCCGCAAAGTCCTTTCCACCAGGTAGTAATGTAGTTTTAAAAAATCCAAGAAAATATAAGTTATTGTTTTCGTCTGATAGTAACGAAATGCCATTTGAGTAGTTATTCCAGTTTTTCTTCAGATCTTTAACTTTGGAGCCCGGCTTATATATACATTTTAGCTCAAAAAAGCATGAAGGATGACTAAGCTTAAGGTTCGATGGAGTCCGGTATATATTAACTCTTCTCGCTTCACTGTGGGTCACTACGGCCATGACATAAAACTCACCCCTATTGTCACTTGTTGTAGCAATACCGACACTATAGGCTCTTCTATCTATTCTGAACTCTTTAATAACACTGAGTCCATCATTAAGGTCTCTAATTTCTATCCCTGAATATTCGTCATTGAATATAGGAACCACTAGAAAGTGTCCGATGATTTGTATGCCACCGGGATGGATATCCTTTTTGTTAAAACCTACAGGTTCTTCTTCGACTATGTAGTTTTTTCCATCAGGTTCATTGCGTGCAACAATTATTTTTCCGCCCTCTGCGTTAGTAGTTAAATATGCGTGTGGACGTCCTCTACCATCTTTACGAATTGCTATTCCTTGTAAGTGTTCTTCTATTCCACCAATTGGCAACTGCGGTCCACTGACAGAACTAATAATCGATGCGGCTTTACCTCGGGCTCGTAATTGTTTTAATACAACCTCTGCGGCCATCGGCTCTCCAGAAGCTGAGGCTTTTAGCTTTTTGTTCTTTTCGCCAGGTGGTATTGCCATCCTAGTTTTTCCCCTGTTCTAAATGTGAATTGTGATTCCTGTAATACTCATCTTCCACCTGCATCGGTGTGCGGTATCCAAAAGCAGAATGTAGGTAGTTCATATTCTAATAATCAACCCACTTATCCAGCTCGCAACTAATCTCTCTTTCACTCTCCTTCATGTCTTACGATCAATACCGGGCAGGGAGATGAAAACATTACTTTATGGCTTGTAGTGCCTACTGAAATATTCCCTGTTTCATTCCTCACGCCGT
>DAOVUC010000219.1 GCA_030632765.1 Candidatus Dadabacteria bacterium | reverse complement strand
TACCCTAAAATAGCCTTAAGTCATTTTCTTTACTTCTAAAAAACTACCTTTCCCAGCTATGGGAGTCAAGAATTCGCATATGGCTAAGCCCTTGAGTAAAGAGAATTCTAAGCAAGTATGTATAATAAAATTTACTTAGGACTTGTATTTAATAATATTCCCTGATATTTTCAACTTCCATGGATAAGAAAAAGGTAGCAGTATTGGGAGCAAGCGGATATACGGGTAGTGATCTCTTGAGGTTCTTGCTTGTACATCCCAACATCGAGATAACTCACTTAACCGCTGAGAAGCATGCTGGAAGGATGATTTCGGATGTCTTCCCTCACCTGCAGGGTTTTTTGGATTTGGAACTTAAACCACTTAAGTCCAAATTAATTCCTAAGGATATAGATATAGTATTCGCAGCCCTTCCACATGGAACTTCTGCGCAGGTAATTAAGGAGCTATTTGAGAGAGATATAAAAATTATTGATTTGGGAGCGGATTTCAGGCTCAGCAATAAGAATTACAAGAAATGGTACGGTGAGCACCCTTGCCCCGAATTAATAAAAAAAGCCGTCTACGGAATCACTGAGCTAAATAGAGATAAGGTTAAAAAAGCAAAGCTCGTAGCTAATCCCGGCTGTTATCCTACTTCTGCTATACTGGGTCTTGCTCCTGTTCTTAAAAATAAAATTGCTGATCAGGCCTCAATAATTATAGATTCTAAATCAGGGGTGAGTGGAGCGGGAAGATCCCCTTTGCTTGATTATAATTATTGTGAGGTCAACGAAGGCTTAAAAGCATATAAAATAGGAGAGCACCGTCATATGCCCGAAATAGAGGAAGCTCTTTCCAATTATTCGGGACTTAAGGTGCAGGTGTCATTCACACCACACCTTATACCTATGGATAGAGGAATTCTATCGACCATATATGTAAATTTGAATAAAAAAGTTACAACCAAAAAACTAATTGGTTTATATGAGGAGCATTATAAAGACGAAAGATTCATCAGGATATCGCCTGAGAAGGTATACCCATCTACGAATCAAGTCCGGGGTTCTAATTACTGCGATATAGGAATTAAGGTTAACAGCTCAAATAATACCGCCGTAATAGTATCCGTGATCGATAATCTCGTAAAAGGCGCCTCAGGGCAGGCTGTTCAAAATATGAATGTGATGATGGGGTATGAGGAAACGACCGGGCTTGAAATGTCACCTGTTTTTCCTTGATATAAGAACTAGCTCCGTTGGAGTTATTTAATACTCCTTATCCTCTCTACAATTTTAGGGAAAATGGACGCTACATAATCTATTTCTTCTTTATCTGTAAACCTGCCCAGGCTAATTCTAACGGAAGAAGCCGCATCCTCGCGGGACAAGTCCATTGCCGACAATACATGAGAAGGATCAACAGTACCTTCAGAGCAGGCGGACCCGGTTGATACTGCCACGCCCTCTACATCGAGGTTCATTGCAAGGGATTCCCCCTGCACTCCTTCAATACTAAGATTCAGGGTATTCCACAGCTGCCTTTCGAGGATTCCATTTAATTTCACGCCTTCTATATCTTGTGTAATATTTTGAAAAAGCTGATCCCGCAGTTTAATGATCCTGGATTCGTCCTTCTGCATTTCATTGGAAGCGATGATGCTTGCCGAACCTAATCCCACTATCCCAGCTACGTTCTCGGTACCAGAGCGCTTTCCTCTTTCCTGACCGCCTCCATGGATTAGCGGCGGAAGCGAGATTTGCTGAGAGAAACTGTCCCTTATAAAAAGAGCGCCTACTGATTTAGGTCCATAAAATTTATGCGCTGAGATTGAAAGCAGATCGGCAGGAATTTTGTTAAGATCGATCTCAATCTTACCCGCGGCCTGAACGGCATCAGTGTGAAAGAGAACCCCCCTTTCCTTTACTATTTCAGCAATTTTATCTATCGGGAAAATTACACCTGTTTCATTATTCGCGTACATGCATGAAACCAAAATAGTATTTTGAGATATACTGTCTCGAAGCTCATCCAAATCGATAAGCCCATCGCTGTTAACCCCTAAATAGGTAACTTCAAATCCTTGCTTCTCTAAAAACTTAAATGACTCAAGCACGCATTCGTGCTCGACTTTTGTTGTTATTAAATGATTACTTTTTTCACTTAAGCTTCTAACAGCAGTACTTTTTATAGCAAAATTCGCCCCTTCACTGCCCCCTGAAGTAAACATGATCTCTTTAGGACTTGCTGAAAGTAGTTGGGATACCTGCTCACGAGCCTTATCTAAAGCCTCTTTTCCCTTTCTGCCGAAAGAGTGAATGCTGGAGGGGTTTCCGTAGTTCTCACTTAAATAGGGCATCATCTCTTCAAGAACTCTTGAATCAATCGGAGTGGTTGCATTGTAATCCAGATATATATTTTTCATCTTATTAATCCCGAATCTCCTGTTTATTGTAATTTGAGTAGAGATTCATATTCCTCTTTTACGATTGAAATAAATTCTAGTGCAAGTTTTGACAATTTCCTATCCTTATGCCAGGCAGCAACTACCGTTCTCATAGGAGACTGCCCTTTAATTCCCCTATACTCACAGCTCTTTGAAGCGTCAGTCATAACCAGCATCTTTGGAACTAATGAAATCCCATTACCAAATGAAACGCAGTGCTGTATCGTTGATAAATTCCATGTGCGGCATATTATTTCAGGGTTAATCTGTTTCTCATAGCAAAAACTCTTAACTTGCTCACCAAGACAGTGCTCTTCATCTAGGGCTATAAAGGGTATAGATTTTAGATCATCAATCTTAATATTCTTTGTTTTTAATAGTGGATGTCCTGGAGACAAAGCCAGAACTAATGGGTCATCAAAGAGAGTTTTAGTCTGAATTAGAGGATCATCAATAGGTAGACTCATGATCGCAATATCAATATCCAGATTAATTATGTCCTTTATTAACCTCTCTGTAAGATTTTCTATTATTTTGATGCGGGATATAGGAAATCTTTTCCCATACTTATCCAATGATCCCGGCAATAAATAAGGAGCAATGGTTGGGATAAAACCTACAGAAAGAGTTCCCGCACCTGAATCGACGTCATCCAAAATAGCGGATTTAATATCTCCTGCCTCTTTAAGAATGAGCTTGGCTCTTGGCAGAAGCGCGTTGCCTGCATCTGTTAATATAATTTTTCTACTTAACCTTTCAAAAAGTTCCTGGCCTAATTCGTGTTCCAGTTTAATAATCTGCTGACTGAGCGAGGGCTGTGCAACGTAACACCTTTTGGCAGCTTTACTAAAACCGCCTGTTTCGGCAACTGCTACAAAATATCTCAATTGATGAAGTTCCATTATTATAGGCCAGCCTTATAGGCATTAACTATACGATACATAGAAAATTAATATTAGACAACTATAGCATAAACTGTTTATTATATAGTTAGTCTGGGAGATTTAAGTTAAAAATACAAAAATTTATGGAGGCAATACTATGGGAAATAACAATACTAACGGTGAAAGCAAGTGCCCGTTTACGGGTGGAGTGCTAAAGCACAGCGCTGGTGGTGGCACTTCAAACCGAGACTGGTGGCCAAATCAGTTGAAGTTGAACATCCTCCGCCAACACTCTTCTTTATCCAATCCGATGGGCGACGCGTTCAACTACGCTGAGGAGTTCAAGACCCTCGAACTGGATGCAGTGAAGAAAGACATCTTCGATCTGATGACCACGTCCCAAGACTGGTGGCCAGCCGACTACGGTCACTATGGGCCGCTCTTCATTCGGATGGCGTGGCACAGCGCCGGTACTTACCGCATCGCTGACGGCCGTGGT
>DAOVUC010000079.1 GCA_030632765.1 Candidatus Dadabacteria bacterium | reverse complement strand
TATCACTTAAAGCAAGTTCAATGGAAAGCATATACTCCGGCGTTAAGGCTGGTCTTGGAATAGGGCTACTTCCATCTGTTTACAAAAATATGGACACTTCTTTAATTGAGCTTAGCAAACCTGATCCGAAATTCGGATCCCCCATTTGGCTGATTACCCACCAGGAACTTGTAGAAAGTGAGAAAATCAAAATTTGTCTGGATTATTTCCACAAGGAATTAAAGAACATATTCCGATATTAAATCGAATTAAAAGGAAATAATCCCATAGCCCCGGTTCTATTTCACCTTAACCCACTTGTCTATAAATTCGCCTCTGGTCATAGCGGTGAATGAATCAGGACTGAAGGAGCCGCACAAATTATCAACCAGAGGTATCTTCATATCAACGTTTCCGTCTACCATTGTCATCTCAGAGGATCCTGACTTCTTGTCGAAGTCATAACTGATCTTTGTGCCGTCGTTAACGGCATTGTAAATCAACTCCAAGCTATAAGTCGAGCCTGAAATTGTATATGTCCCGACAGCAGAGCGTGAAGTGATATTTCCCTGAGTATCTTTCGCGGCGCGGTTAAGGCTCATATACCCCTCGCTCAGGACATAAAGCCCTGCAACCGCGGGCGGGGCAAGCGTCGTCCCATCCGGAAGCTGACGTGACTGGAGCACATATGTGCCCTCAATCGATGTGAAGTCAGCTGAATGCGATATAACACTGAATGAAACAGTGATCAGCAAAGCTCCAAAGATTACTAAGAATCTGTATCTCATGTCTTACCCTCCTATATAGATATTGACCATTTTATATTTATTCTATCTTATCATCCCTCTTACCTTTATAAGTAATAAGCAATAGCCCGCCCAATATTGTAACTACACCGTAAACAAGGATAGGTAAAGGTATAAATATGGCAGCGAGAAAGCCTCCAATTGCAGCCCCTATAGACTCCGCTCCAACTTGTAAAGCCAGATTGTTTCCCAAAACTCTCCCCTGACGTTCAGGGCTCACCAGGTTAGAGAGATAAGCGCCACATGCAGAAATACCCCACATCAAGATAAAGAATGCGGGAATTGATGTATACCAAATCGAATACTCGGATTTAGGGATGACAATAATTAGTATTAAGACTCCCCCTATAATTGACGACCATATAGTGATAGTTTTGAGACTAAAACGTTTGGATAGCGGAGCAAAGAAAATCATATTTGATACCGCACAAACCCCCGAAATAACAGCATAGTACAAAGTGACCTTATCTATTCCGAAATTCCACTCATCAATGATATAAATCTGTATAACTCTTGCGAGACCGAATACTCCAAAATATATTAGAAAATTAACCAGATAAACTCGTCTAATCGGAAGATCAGTAAAAACCGTAGCAAGATTCGTAAATGTTTTAAAGTAACTTATCTTCTTATTAATATCTGGCACAAAAGGATCGTGAAAACCTATCCAGACCCAGATATAGACAAATACTAACAAAATAGTAGCTATCCAGAAGGGGGTAGAAAGACCGAAATGCACTGCTAGCTGTCCGCCTGCTAAAGGGCCTACAAAATAACCCAGACTCATAGCTGTGTATAGGTATGAAAACAACCGTCCTCTGTCTTCATTAGTGCTCACATCGGCTATTGAGCTTTGACAAATAGCAACATTAGATTCTGTAAGTCCGGCCAAAAAACATGCTCCCATCAACAGCCAAAGAAACTTTATATCGATTGAATAGGCAATAACTAAATAGAAAAAGATAGCAAATACGAGGGATATGGTAAGAACTCGTTTCCTTCCGAATTTATCCGCTAAAGAGCCTATAACAGGAGCCCCCAAAAACTGGCCCAGAGGATACAACGCTAGCAATATTCCGCCGTAAATAGCTCTTGTCGCTGTTGGCACTGATTTGTCAAAAAATCCCGTGTCATGCATTAGCATGGGGATAAAAATCGACACCATTAGCCCGTAACCCGCAAATGCGACCAATATGACCAGATACAGCGGCATTATCGGATGTAGATCGGTTTTGTTGGGCTGCATTCCGGAAGACAGCATATTTAAATACCTCCAGAGCCATCTAGAATTAAACTTGTTTTACCCATTATAACTTAGATGTCTTAAAAACCCTATAAATTTAAGTTGTTAGATATAACTATGGTATTCTTTCCAAACTAATTTTTTCAAAGGGGAAGACTAAATGGCTAAAAAAAGAAAATGGGATCAATTGAGAGCGGTAAAAATCACACGCGGTGTTATGAAAAACGCCGAAGGCTCAGCTCTTATCGAAATGGGCGATACCAAAGTCCTATGTACAGCAACTGTTGAAGAGAGTGTTCCTCGTTTTTTAAAAGACACTGGAAAGGGCTGGGTTACTACAGAATATGCCATGCTGCCGAGAGCGACGACAGAAAGGGTAAGAAGAGACAGCGTCAGAGGACGCATTGGTGGCAGATCACACGAGATACAGAGAATCATAGGACGAGCATTAAGAGCCGTGATTGACCTGGATAAATTAGGGGAAAGATCAATAACAATTGATTGTGATGTATTGCAAGCGGATGGCGGAACCCGAACTGCATCTATCACTGGTGCATTCGTAGCGCTATCAGAAGCGGCACTATATTTAACTAGGGAGGGATTAGTTAAGGAAAATCCTATTAAAGATTTTATAGCGGCTGTTAGTGTAGGAATAATAGACAATAAACTCGCTCTTGATTTAGACTATGAACAGGACTCCCATGCCGAGGTGGATATGAACATAGCTATGACCGGAGCCGGGCTGCTTGTTGAGGTACAGGGGACCGCCGAAGGCGAGCCTTTTAGTAAAAACAGGCTCACCGAAATGGTCAAACTCGCTGAAAAAGGTATAAAAGAGCTTATAAAGAAACAAAAAGAAGTGCTTGCGGAATAAACTATGATTAAAGAAGTTGTTTTAGCTACAGGAAACAAAGGAAAAGTAAAAGAGTTCTCAAAACTGTTAGAAGGAGTTTTCGGGAAAGTTATTTCCTTGAGCGACTTAGACTCTCCGCCTGAGGTTATTGAAGACGGTCCTACATTCCGGGATAATGCGCTAAAAAAGGCTCGCGAGATTGCCGAATATTCAAAAAAGCTAACCCTGGCCGATGATTCAGGTCTAGAGGTAGATGGTTTAGATGGGCGCCCAGGTATTTACTCCGCAAGATATTCAGGAGAAGGTGCCACAAATAAAACGAACATAGTAAAATTATTAGCTGAGTTGGGAGACAATCCCAATAGAAAAGCCAGGTTTGTATGTGTTTTAGCTCTTGTTGATCCGAATGGAGAGGAGTTAGTTGTTGAAGGATTTTGTGAGGGTGTTATTCTGAACGAATCAAGAGGCGAGGGCGGATTTGGATATGACCCGATCTTTTACTTGCCCGATAGAAGAAAAACGATGGCCGAAGTAGAACCTGAGTTAAAAAATACAATTAGTCACCGTGCAAATGCCCTTAAAAAGCTAAAAACTGAATTGGAGCGCAAATAAACACGGAAGCTTTAAGTAATCATATAATTAGTGACAATCTATCCAATTATTTTCAATTTCAAAAAAATTCCTTTAAATAGTATTGCAAGATCGGAAGCTTTAGAATATATTAATAAAGACCAGCACGGTCCCGCCTTAAATTCATTAAATTTCAGAGGTTTTTAGTTAGTTGGAAAAGACAAAATTCATATTTGTAACCGGTGGTGTTATGTCGTCCTTAGGAAAAGGGCTTGCTGCCGCATCTATCGGTGCACTCCTTGAAAGCAGGGGACTCAAAGTAACCCTCCAGAAATTAGACCCTTATATCAATGTTGACCCCGGAACTATGAACCCTCTTCAGCACGGCGAAGTCTATGTGACTGACGACGGGGCGGAAACTGACCTGGATTTAGGGCATTATCAACGCTTCACTCACACAAACCTTTCTCAAAAAAATAATTTCACTAGCGGCAGGATATACAACTCCGTAATTTCCAAAGAGAGGGAAGGAAAGTATCTCGGCAAAACAGTGCAAGTAATTCCCCATATTACAGATGAGATAAAAGAACGTATTTTAGCCGTAGCAGACGATAACGACGTAGTTATAGTAGAAATTGGCGGAACAGTCGGTGACATTGAAAGTCTTCCTTTCTTAGAAGCAGTAAGACAGTTGAGAACAGATCTGGGTAGAGAGAACACACTATTTGTTCATCTAACCTATGTCCCTTACCTTGCTGCGGCGGGCGAGCTCAAATCAAAGCCTACTCAGCACAGTGTCAAAGAACTACTACAAATAGGTATCCAGCCCGACATTCTGCTTTGCCGAACCGAAAGGCATCTGCCTCAGGAACTTAAAGAAAAAATCGCGCTCTTCTGCAATGTCAGAAACGAGGCTGTAATAACCGCAATAGATGTAAGCTCAATATACGAAGTACCCATATTCTTGCACCAAGAAAAACTAGATCAAACTATAATTGATTATTTGAAAATGTGGACAAAAAAACCCGATATTTCAAACTGGGTTAACATTGCTGATAAATTCAAGAATCCTAAATCTGATGTAACCATAGGAGTCGTAGGCAAATATGTAAGTTTAAAAGACTCTTACAAGAGTCTCCATGAAGCTCTAGATCACGGAGGAATGGCAAACGAGTCCCGGGTTGAAATCAAATACGTTGATTCAGAGGACATAGAATCCAAAGGGGTCGAATCACTCCTAAATGATGTACACGGGATACTCGTACCCGGGGGATTTGGGAAACGAGGATTTGAAGGAAAGATCGAAGCTGTCAGATTCGCGCGTGAGCAAAAAGTTCCTTTCTTTGGAATATGCCTAGGAATGCAAATGGCAGTAGTAGAATTTGCTAGAACTGTTTGCGGTATAAAGGAAGCGCATTCAAGGGAGTTTTCTGAGGATATTGTAAGCCCTGTGATTGATCTTATGGAGCATCAGCGTGGAATTAATGATATAGGCGGCACAATGAGACTGGGGGCCTATCCGTGTATTCTGGGAAGTGATACTCTAGCACGAGCCGCTTACGGAAGAGGTGAAATTTCAGAGAGACACCGCCACCGTTATGAAGTAAATAATTCTTACCGTCAAACCTTATCAAATAACGGACTTATATTTAGCGGGCTATCCCCGGACGAAGAACTGGTTGAGATGATTGAGCTTAATAACCATCCCTGGTTTGTAGGATGTCAGTTCCATCCGGAATTTAAGTCAACCCCACTTGAGCCGCACCCGCTTTTCAGAGACTTCATAAAAGTAGCTATGGAATATAAGTCTTCTCTATCCGCATAAAAGTATTTTGATAACAGCAAGTTGCCAATGAATACTTAACGGATGACTAAATTTGCCTCTGTTTTTATATTTATTTTTGCTTCTTTTCTAGCTTTCAAAACTACAGAGTCATTTGCGGACGTTTCAGAATCACAAAAACCTGAGGTGGAGCGCCTGCTCTTATTTGTAGAAAAAACTGAGTGTGCATTTGAAAGGAATGGAAAGAAGTACGACGGAAAGAGCGCCTCTAAACATATCAAAAAAAGTACAATCATTTCAGAGACCAAATCACTACAACTGAGGAGTTTGTAGAATATTCGGGGACTAAAAGTACAATGAGCAGTAAGTTCTACTTAGTCTATTGCGGCGATAATGACCCGATAAAATCTAGTGTCTGGTTATTGGAAGAATTGAATAAGTTTAGGGAAAAATCCTGATGATTTGTCTCATATGAATGAAACATTTTAATCCTGTGTTAAAATAGTTGCACAAGGGTTTTAAAACTTCTACAAATTAATAAAAACTAATACCCAATGACCAAGAAAATACCCAAAGCCAACGAACTTATATTGTTCAGAAAACGAAAGGAACCGTCTTTTGGAATATTCTCTGACGCCCTTGGAGATAAAGCTAATATCTTCTCCGAGGAAGGAAAGGATGTCTCAATAGATTTAGAAAAAATTGCTTACTACTCAGGAATCACGATCGAAGGCAATTTCACGCAGCCGGAAAAGAAGTTTAAGTTAAGGGAAGTTAGAAGAAATCTCGAAGAAGAAAAAGAAAAGGTCGATTTAGAGACTTTGTGGGAATGTGTAGGGGACGAAAAGAAAGAGATCATGTTTAATGATCTTGTAGAGCTCTATTTTGGCGATAGCAATATTGTAAACGAACAGACTTTACTATTATTTTGGGCTGTAGATAAAAATGACATCTATTTTAAAAGAGGGGTAACGGGTTATTATGCCAGAGAAGCCTCTGAGGTTGAAGAACTAGCGGCTAAAGAAGAGGCCGAGGTCAGAAAGAAAGAGTATCGTATGCATGCACTTCGTTGGGCCAAACAGCTCATTAGTGGAGGTGGTGAGAGTGCAGATGAAAACTTTGACCCACAAGAGTATATAGATCTTATCAAAAGCTACGTAATCTTCGTGGATAAATTCAATCGAGCTGGAGAAGTTAAATCCTTCTTATCGGAAATAGGGATCAAAGATGTAGAAGGCGCCATCGAATTCTTAATAAAAACAGGAGCTTGGAAAGAAGACGAAGACCCTTTAATCAAAAGATTTTCTATAAGTGACGATTTCCCAAAGAAAGTAATTGAAGAAGTTGATGAAATACTTAAACAACCCTTTACAGATGAAGGCTTAGAAGACCTAACTCGTCTGCATGTGTTTTCTGTTGATGATGAGAACACACAGGATATAGACGACGCCATATCAATTGAAGAAACAGAAGAACTAACAACCCTTGGGATCCACATAGCAAATGTTGCGGCATATGTCCCTAAATGGAGCAGCATGGACGACGATGCGGCGCGGCGGGGCGAGACAATATACCTGCCTGAGCATCACATACATATGTTTCCCACTGAGTTAATAACACAAAGGCTTAGTCTTGTAGCGGGCACTGAAAAGAAGGCTCTTTCTTTGCTCGTAAATTTTGATGCCAATCTAAATATAAAGAACTATAGATTTACAAATTCCAAGATATTGGTAAGAGAAAACAGAAGCTACTTAAAAGCTTCTGAATATTTTGGTACTGACCCGATTGGCAACAAGTTCAAACAAATTGCAGAAAACTTGCGCGAGAAAAGACTCCAGGCAGGCGCACTAATAATCCAACTGCCGCAGCTTAAATTCAGCTTTGATGAAAATTCAAATGTTACTATAGAAAAAAATTATATGAATACGCCGGCTCATAGGGTTGTTTCTGAATTCATGATACTAATGAATAGAATGGCTGGGAAGTTTTTAAAAGATAACAGGGTTCCGGGAATATTCAGATCACAGCCCGAGGCGATTTCAGATGATGCCAGAGGGTATGACGAAAACGACCCTCTATATGCGCTTCATGTTGTAAAGTATTTAAGAGCCCCGAGAGTAGGGC
>DAOVUC010000237.1 GCA_030632765.1 Candidatus Dadabacteria bacterium | reverse complement strand
GATAACCTGGTGTCTCTATGGAGCTGATAGAAGAAAAACCTGAGGCTTGCGGCACTGGCTATGATTTCTGCAAGCATAGTTTTTGCTGTCCCGGGAGGTCCCTCCACGTATATATGTTCTCGTGCGATAATACCTAGCAGAAGGGACAGCTTTACTTCCTCATGTCCCACTACCAGATTATCCATTTCTTCTTTGAGAACTATGAACGGGTTTTGTGTTGTCATTATTAGGACTAGCCTCCGTCTATTTCATTTCAGAATAGGTGTATTAAGTAATTGTACATAAGGGGTGTTTTTTTTGCAATATAATCCTCACACTATTTATATGTAATTATGTCCATTTCTCAGATCTCATGATGTTATATCCCTTTACTTTAGATAATTTAGTATGATAAGTTTAGTGGCTAACCTCTTGGGCTAAACAGTGTGTAACTAAATGCAAGAAGAAATATTAAAAATTCTATCCGATATGAGTGGTTTCATCTGGGGATTGCCTCTCATAATCCTCCTATTGGGTACAGGCGTATATCTGACAATACTACTAAGGGGTATACAGTTTAGGGCTTTATTGCCGGCGCTTTATTTAGCGCTGATCAAAAGAAAAGAAGATGGAGATGCTCCAGGGGATATATCTCAATTTCAAGCGCTCATGACTGCACTCTCCGCAACCGTGGGAGTCGGTAATATTGCGGGAGTTGCAACCGCTATTGCTGTGGGCGGCCCAGGTGCACTCTTTTGGATGTGGGTCACAGGGCTTTTGGGGATGGCAACGAAATATTCAGAAGCCGTGCTTGCCGTTAAGTACAGAGAAGTCGATAAAAACGGGGCGATGAGCGGCGGTCCTATGTACTATATTTCAAAAGGGCTCGGGCTTAAATGGCTTGGGATGCTTTTTGCTATTTTCGCCTCTATTGCGGCGTTTGGAATAGGGAACATGGTGCAGTCAAACTCTGTAGCCGATGCTCTGGATACCGCTTTTGGGATTCCGCTCTGGGTTACAGGGGCAGTGTTATGCGTTGCAACCGGACTGGTAATAGTGGGCGGTATTAAAAGCATTGCAAGAGCTACAAGCGCAATTGTTCCCGTAATGATTATTTTTTATATGTTGGGAGCTATTTTGACACTTGTCGTCTTCCGGGCAAATATTCCTCACGCTTTCTATTTGATTTTTTACCATGCTTTTACTCCAACAGCTGCTGCAGGCGGTTTTCTAGGGGCTACGATAGGCCAGACTGTAAGAATGGGCGTTGCGCGTGGGATATTCTCAAATGAATCGGGACTTGGGAGCTCTCCTATTGCAGCCGCCGCCGCTAAAACACAAAACCCTGTTGGCCAGGGTCTTGTATCAATGACTCAGACATTTATTGATACCATTGTTGTTTGCACCTTTACGGGTCTCGTTATTATTTCAAGTGGGTTGTGGTCAGACGGTGACACGGGAGCGGGTCTATCCGCGCACGCGTTTGAAAGTGGATTGCCTCAGCTTGGCGCTGATGTGGTGTCGATAAGCCTAGCTTTTTTTGCATATTCTACATTATTGGGATGGAGTTATTACGGGGAGAAATCTATAGAATATATTTTTAAAGAACGTGCAATAATGCCTTACAGAGCACTATTCACAGCTGTTGTTTTTGTAGGTGCTGTTGTAAAGCTTGATTTGGTTTGGACTTTTGCGGATGTTATGAACGGGCTCATGGCGTTTCCTAATTTGATTGGTCTTCTTGGACTGTCGAGAGTTGTTTTAGAGGAAACAAAGAAATATCTGCCGCTTGAGATGTCAAGAAAATAGCTTAATCTACAGAAAGATTTAACTCTAAATTCTAGTGAAACAAGTTGTTTTGAAATAATTGTTTTAGGCATTAAAATTTTGATATTTATACAGGGGAATATTATGATTGATTTCAGACAAATTAAGATGGTTTCAAAACTAACGCTAATCATAGTTGCAGCATTTTTCCTCGGTCTTGCTTCCTGCGGAAAAGATAATGAGACTTCATATGACGGATGGAAATATGTAGGTCATATTAGTGATAAGAAGGGCGGTAATGTCTCTGTATATCTAGATTTAAATGATATGCAGATAGAAGGCAATATTAGAAAATTCTGGATTAGATATTATGCGAAAAAGGATAGCGTAGACAATAAGGAAAAGTATATAAGGCAAATAGGATATTGGGAAGTGGATTGTCAGGACCGTACGCTCTATAGGCTGGGTGAAGAATATTATGGTTCTAACTCCCAACTTTTAGGGAGTACGGATGAAAGAATCCAAGAAAACTATAAAAAAGATTCTCTCGGAGATAAACTTGCCTATGCGGCATGTCGCTACGCCGGTAAAAACTGATCAATGTTTTGTATTGTCCGGAATAAGCACCATTTCCCAAAGTGAAAAAATTATTTCTTCTTTTTCTGAAAGCTGCAAGTTCTTTCCTTCTATTGCATCCTGCGTATATTTACTAGCGAATTCATTAATATCGTTTAATGTGATTTCAAACTCTTTGGTGTTATCATGACTAATAACATGAAAACCCTCCCGAGTCTGAGTGGCTGTGAAGCTGTTTGATTGTCTGTTCATTTTTTTAACTCCTTTCTTTCTTCTTAATATTATCTTTGCCTTTTAACTTGAATATAATCACTCAAAATAACTTTTAAAGGGTAGATTCTCTTATGACGGATTCCTCAATATCCTAAGCGCTTCTATTTGTTTATAGACTGTTAATTAATCGGGTGAATCCAATTCTGATCTAGTTCATCACATCTTTATGTGTGTATTCGCTTATAGAATGTGGGGCGATATGAAATGATAACGAATTCTTACTTAAATTTCACTGCAAGGTTGCGTCTACTCTTAACTTTGGTTTTATGTAGCGGGTTTTTCCTCGTCCTGGATACCGTATTGGCGGAAGAATCGATGTTTCGGGCGGACTTGCAACGAACGGCAAACTATAAACCACAAGGCGTAAAGGCATTAGAGGGTGTGAAGTGGAAGTTTAAGACGGGCGGTAAGGTGAAATCTTCTCCAAGCATTTCAGGAAACATTTTATATTTTGGCAGCAATGATAGCTATATATACGCGCTGGATAAAAACACCGGCAAAGAGCTCTGGAAATTTAAAACAGGTCGAGAGATTTATAGCTCCCCCGCAATTAGCTCCGGAGTGGTTTTTGTAGGAAGCAGTGACGGAAATTTATATGCCTTGGACGCACTCAGTGGAAATAAAATATGGAGTTTTAAATCTGCAGCGGAGATTGTGTCCTCTCCTGTGGTTTCAAATGGTACTGTCTATTTTGGAAGCCTCGATTCTAATGTCTACGCCCTTGGCTCCAAGACGGGAAAAGAGATATGGAAATTTAAAACTAAAAGGGGAATAACTTCATCTCCCGCAGTTCTACACGGAGTTCTTTTTATAGGCAGTTTAGATAATAATCTCTATGCAATTGATACAAAAAGCGGGAATGAGGTTTGGAGGTTTAAGACTGAAGATATTGTAGTTTCAACACCGGCAGTGTCCGGTGGCAAGGTGCTTTTTGGCGTACAAGATACCCATCTCTACGCTCTGGATTTAAAGACCGGAAAT
>DAOVUC010000010.1 GCA_030632765.1 Candidatus Dadabacteria bacterium | reverse complement strand
TCCCTAGAAGAGGGGCAGCGCGTAGAGTTCACCGTTGTTGACGGCGATAAAGGCCCTCAAGCTCAAAACGTTGTTTTAGCTTAATGTAGATAATAAAAAGTGCGCTGTAGCAATACGGCGCACTTCCCTTTTTTGTTCTATCCTATTGTAGTTCCTAACCCGAAAAAGCTTTTTTAAGCAAATCAGATAATTAAGCCATAGTCCGGTATTCCCATAATTTAAATATTAGAAATTTGAACCCGAAGACCTAACACTGCCGAGGTTAATTCTTGGTTTGTTAAGGATTTCAGCCATTTCCGTTCTTTGGTTTAAATTAGGAATATCCGCTTTAAATGCAAAATTAGTTATAGGTTTGTCAATTACCCAGTCCCTAAGAATTGCAATGAACTGGGGTGATCCGGGCAGGTTCTTATAAGTAATCACCAATTTTCTTGGGATTTGACGTTTACCGCTTTCTATCCAAATCTGCCAATCAATATCTTGTTGTACAAACGCCAGATGGTCACACCTTACTCCATACACTTTACTGGTCCCGAAGTAGCCTCCAGACTGTACCTTCGCGGTTAGAACACGGTAAGTGTTGATAAATAGTAAATCACTTAAAGCGGGTGTGAAATTATATTTTTCCTTTAATTTTTTTAAAGCCTGATCTATTGTTGCAGGAAGTGTCGCGATTGAAAAGAGGTTCGTAGGTAATTCCAGAATTGTTGCCTTCCCTTCTTCAAACCATAGTTTGTAACCGCCCAAGTCACTGACGTATTCAATCGTTAAATTACCGTTCTTTTTCATATATACTTTTTCTTCTGCTGAGTATTGTATTTTGCGGTTTGAATTAATTAGCTGATCAAACATAATCTCGGCCTTGAAAGTGTACTGGTCTTTGCTACCAAGAAAGTAGCTCATGTTTTGAAGAATTTCAGACGCCTGCGGATCGATGTTTGGGTTTGTTTCCTGAGCATATGCAACATCATTTAGTGTATTTGTAATACTGATGTTGCCTACAAAAACATTAACCAATAAAATGGCAAACAAAATTAAAGAGACCTTTTTTAAATTCATCCATATTTTTTGAATCATATCCTTTCTCCTCCGTCAATTAATTTATAAAATCTCACAATAAGCTAGAAACATAGAAGTCTCTCTCCGCCACATTGAATAATTTATGATACTTTATTCGTTTATTTTAAACAAGGGTTGTACTAATATGAATAATATATAAAAAATATTGACACCTTCCCCACATAATGAAATGATCACTAAAAGTGAATATTATTTCTTGTTGCTGGGATTAATAGTGTTAAGGAGATTTAGGAGAAAATAAGAGAGCCAACGAACTTTAATTTTCTTCGTACTTAGAAGAAAATGAATATATATATTTCTTGCTTTAAGACAGGGATTGTATAATAATAGGAATAGCGGCGAGTTCTCAAAAAGGGGTCATCTTAATATGAAAAAAATATTATTTGGGTTTATTGTTACTGTCTTTATAATTGCAGGCGCTATTTATTTATCCGCCAAGCCGGTTCAGTGTGCGGACTGCAAACAGGGTAATCAATGCAGCACTTCTTATGATTGCGGCGAGATAGGGGTTTGCTACTGCCAGTATTCATATGAAACAGAGCAGGATACGGGAGGCGGAATCCCCGCTTTCGGCACATGCTACTTTGAATAGGTAGTAGAATGTCTATTTACAGCTTTTAGTCCACTCTACGAGTAATGACCCGAAGTCTCTTAATGCTGGTGGAACATCTTGAGGTGATATTAGTATCTCAATTGGAACTATCGTTCCCTGATAAGCGTTAAAGGTATCTCTGCTTGAATAAGTAATAAGGCTTCCGGATAAATTATATCCTTCTAAATCCTGATTTTTAGGTTTTGCATATGCAGTAAAAGATTTCGTATCCTTTTCGGATGAATCTCCTATTGGGCCAACACTAGAATTATCTGAGTCAATATGTACGTCGTTTTCCAAGACTGCTTTCATCCCTTGTTTATCCATTACCAATACGACCAATCCACCGCCACCCTCTTCGAATATCTCAAGATTATTAATTTGATAGAAAAGCGGCTCAGTAAACTTATCTGAGTTAGGTGCACTGCATGACATAAGTCCAGTTCCAGTAAAATCTCCTCGGCTCTGAATAATCTCCACTTCAGGAATAACTAAAAAACATTCTGCTTTACAAACTAAGTCTTGAGGAATGGATTTGTTAGGACTTTCATTTGAGTTCTCTATAATATTTTTTAAGAAGTCAGATGTAGCATCTGATATTTTTTGAATCGGTGTTTTTACATTGAACCCTTCGGTCTGGGCATATGAAATACTACCTATAGTTGCAAATAATATTATTAGGGCAAAATTAACCGCAATCACTTTTACTTTATTGTTCATATTTATACTCTCCAAGGATGCCTGTTATGTAATCAGAATTAAAGACTAAATTATTCTAGTAAAGTTAAGAAATTGTTAAGCTTTAGTTAAGGATTTATTCGGAGCTAATATAGCTGTCTAGGCAAGGCAGCCATGGTATATCCGTAATCCCAGGTTCATAACCAAGCTGTTTGATTAATGTAGTTACTTGTCCTCTGTGATGTGTCTGGTGGTTGAACATGTGTGTAGCCAGAACCCATGTTGGCAAAGTTCTACTAAAATTTTCTACATTGCTCACGTAATCAAAAGGTTTGTTGAGAATCTCAGGCGTTAAAGCCCTGGCCCAGTCTATGATTTCAGAATCTATCTTTTCTTGCGAGGCTCGTAATTCTTCAAAATCTTCGAACATATCCACGCCGATTTTTCTGGGCATAAATTTGTTGTCGCGTAGTCTCTCAAGCCATGCAATATCGCCGAAATAAATGTGGTTTAGAGTGCTGTGAATAGATTTGAAAAACGCCCCCATATCTTTTTTTCTTAGCTCGTCGGGGATTTCTTGGCAGACATCGTATATTTTGCCATCCATCCACTTATTGTATTCCGCCATTAATTCGTAATAGTTTTTTGGAAACACAACTCACCTACAATTATAGAGGGCTAAGAGTATAGGTTGTTTCTATAACAAATGGTAAATTAACATAAAGAAGAACCTGAGGTTTGGGGAAGAGTCCTTTATCGCATGCGTGTCGCTCATAGTCCTTGCGTCAATGCCTAAAAAAGCATGATAATTGGCAGCAACATTCTTAAATTCCTCAAAATCAATTGTAATAGGGGTGTGAACAGTTAAAGGTCTGACATTTATTTCCGCAGTCTCAATTATTATGTTGCTCCCGTTCGCGGTAGCTTTGAACCAGCGGTCCGAATCAGGCAGTGGTAGCTCAATACCGTTTCCGACTTTTGACTTAACTAATTCCCATTCTTCTTCCTTTGAATCACTCCAGTCTATTCTTCTGTCAAATAGCATATTGGTATATCTCCTTATTAATTCATATTCGAATAGTTATGAGAATGTAACTGTTTCTTCAAGTTTTTCTACTTGCGGCCTGTTCCTTCGCCGCCCTGACCTCCCAGGGGTTCACCCTGAGGTACCATCGGTGCAGACTGTTCAACTAAGGGATCGGGCTGCTCTACAAGGGCTGGGGGTTGTTCTACCAACGGATTGGGTTGGTCTACTAGCGGGTCAGGCTGTTCTACAAGCGCTCCGGGTTGCCGCACTAAAGGATCAGGCTGTTCAACTAAAGGTTCGGGCTGCTCGACCAACGCTTCAGGTTGGCGAACTAACGGGTCGCCTTCTACTAACGGCTCACGTTGTTCTACTAAAGAATCGGGTTCTGTAACTACTCCTCCGGGCGGCATTTCAATAGTTTCAGGTTCGGTAACGATTCCTCCGGGTCCCGGGTCTATATCAAAGGATTCAGGCTCAGATATAACACTTTCCTGACTGAGAGCCGGATCAGGCGCATCCAATACAGGATTGGGAGCAAAAGCCGGATCTCCTCTTTCAACCTCTCTTGGGTCAGGCGCTCTGGGAGTATCGGGGGCGGGTGGTGGTCCGGGATCACCGTATTGAGCCATTGATAGAGGCGCTATTATAAATATTGCTAATAAAGCTAGCTCAATTAATAGAATTCTTCCGAATATTCTTTTCACGTCTAATTCCCTCTTAATTAAAACACAGCGCTGTATTTAATAATTGCAAGTTTAATCTACAATAGGTGTTGCGGAAAGAACCTGTATGTCAGAAACCCTATAGCCCTGATTACCGGCACCCATTGTAGTTCCACCCTTTAGATAAATCCCTGTACTTTTAGGCGGTACAGTTACTGGCAGTACACCTTGGGTTGTTGCTATTGTTTGACCAACTGCTGGGCCCGAAGAATTATAGAATAACAGTTTTACCTTGATATCTTTATAGGGAATAGCTGCTGTGTTCTCAATTTTTACAGAGCTTAACATGGCAACTCTTGCCGCGGTAAAGTACGACCAGTCAGTAATTTTGATAAACCACTCGGGATGGGTGATCTGATTGCTATCGTAACTTGCAGGATTTTCAGCCTCGGACGTGTCTTCCGCATAACTTAATAGACTAAACGAAAACAGTAATACTAATAACATGTATAATCCACTTAGTTTCTTCATATAATAAGTTTAATCTATAAAGGGTCTATCTTCTACAATTATATTTTTCTTTTTCTTTGGGATTAAAGAGTTGGTTATACTTTAAACATAGGCGGATTATGATGAAGGATAAACGGATTTTTTTACTTATATTAGTTCTTATGGTTTTAGGCTGGGGGATTGCTGTTTATTTCTATCTCGATTATAAAAATAAAGACCTGTACCACGGAAAGATATATCACAGGCAGGCTCCTCGTTTTGTTCTAACGGGGAATCAAGGCAATAAAGTAAGACTCGATCAATTTCAAGATAAAATCGTTCTCATAGCATGGGGTTACACCAATTGTCCCGATATATGTCCGCTTACCCTCGCAAATCTTAAAGAGGTCATGGATTTCCTTGGTCAGGACGCAAAAGATGTTCAGGTTCTATTCATCACAGTAGACCCCGAAAGGGATACAGTTGAGAGACTGAATTCTTATGTGCCTTATTTCCACAAGGATTTTATTGGCCTTACAGGTACTCAGGAAGAAATAGACGAGATTGCAGATGATTACGCGGTTACTATTGTAAAGCACCCTGCCGTTTACGGCAGGGGACGCTTTGATACCTGGGACAGGTATTTGATGACCCACACCAATACCATTTATCTGGTCGATAAGAACGGCAGGTTATCTCTCACTTATCCGCACCATATACATGAAGCCAAAGGCATCGCCCGCGATATTAAAAAGTTATTGCAAAATAGGTAATAACTAATTTATAATGAGTAATAGGATATAAAGGAGGAAATATAAATGATTAAACTATCTAGAGTATTTGCATTGTTCCTTTCAATACTTGTAATTTCACTCATGTCTAACAGCACCTGTAATAACTCGGGCGGCGGTACTCCCCTGGGACCGCCCTTTCAGAACCCGAGTCAAATTTCAAGTGTCGACGGTGTGCTAGACCTCACTTTTGACGTCGACGTGTCTCCTGGCGAAGTGGACGGCCAGCCGTTTATGAGCGCTCAGTATAACGGTATGTTTGCCCCTCCGACCTTAAGAGTCAACCCCGGAGATACTATTTTACTCGATGTAATTAACTTCCTGGAAGCTATGACGAATGTTCACTACCATGGTATGCAAGTAAGCCCGCTTTCTCCTTCGGACGATATTTTCATTATGATCCCTTCAAACGGCGTCTTTCAGTACGAGGTAGAAATCCCGGAGGACCACCCCCAGGGTCTGTACTATTATCACGCGCACCTGTTTGGTCTTACGACGTTTCAGATTATGAGCGGTCTCTCGGGTGGCATAATAATTGGGAACAATTTAGCCCCTTTTCCTCAGCTAGACGGAATAACCGATCAGGTCATGTACCTAAAGGACATTCAGATCGTAGACGGTATGGTTCCGCCGGGGATGGATATCAACGCGAGCGCACCCACTAATTTTACTGTAAATGGTCTGACAAACCCCGTAATTACAATGAGGCCCGGTGAGACTCAGTACTGGCAGTTTTTTAACATAGGAGCCAACCTCTATTACGACCTCGTGCTCGACGGTCATACGTTCTTTCAAATTGAGCGGGACGGCCTTCGTCAGACCAGGACTTTAGAAAGAACCGAAATATTAATGCCTACGGCATCCCGGGTAGGAGTGCTTGTGCAGGCTAAAGAGAGGGGTAAATTCAGTCTGAGAGCAAGGGAGTTTAACACAGGACCCGCTGGAGATATGTACGGAGGGGCCACATTACTGACCGTAATAGTCGAGGGTGAGCCTGTTGAGAACCCGATCGTGCTTCCAATTCCGGAGAACGAGTTCCCGCCTGTAGAGAACCTCTGCGATATTACCCCTGATAATAGGAGGACAATTGTCTTTTCAGAGACCCCCGACGGCAACACCTTTTTTATTAATGACAGACAGTTCAATCCTGAAAGGGTGGATACTACGGTTGATATAGGCGGAGTGGAGGAATGGACTGTTCAGAATATCTCTAAAGAGCTACATGTTTTTCATATCCATCAGGTCGACTTTCAAGTCTGTGAGATAAACGGTGTAGAACAACCGTTTAACGGACTGCAGGACACGATAAACGTTCCCTATCAAGGTCAGGATCCCAATGTAGAAGGGCCCGGTGAAGTTAAGATTGCGATAGATTTTAGAAACCCGATTATAGAGGGTAAGTTCGTGTACCACTGCCATATAGGTGAGCACGAAGATAACGGTATGATGGCCGTCATCGAAGCAGTGATGCCCTGATTATACGGGTAATCTCTTAGGAGTCTTACTAAATAATCACAAGCGGGTCAGCGGGTCCGTTTCTCAGAAGCTCTCAATTAGGAGTTTCTCACTCTTCTTCTTATGCTAATAAGGATAAGGAGCACACCTGGAACAAGCAATAAAGCAAGAGTGTTTATAACGCCACTTGGTCCCTGACTGTCTGAAGCCAATGAGCAGGTACTGTTTCCGCCCCCGCCTCCTCCGACAAACTGAAGAGCGCCCATATCAGGTGGGTCGCCTACAGAATTGCCTGCAAAGTCAGAACTTGGAAGCTGCGGCGCATCGGAATCACCGGCTCCTCTAGCTGGAGAACCGCTTCTTAAGTTCACATCGCCCGCTTGTGCGTCAACAAAACGAGGATCCCTATCTATATTGTCCGCTGCATTTATATTGGGGAAACACAGAGGGGTACTTTCACATACACTGAAAAAGTCGCTGAAGTCATTAGAAATTAAATTAACAGTAGCGCCTATCTGGTCTATGTTCGGGTCATCGTCTACGAATATATCAGCCCCGACACCGCTGGCAACGTTATCAAAAACTATATTATTGTATATATCTGCTGTAGTTTCATCCTCAACGAAGATCATAAGTCCGCCGCCGTCACCATCACTAACACTGATTGCCTCATTTAAAGTAAAAGTGTTATTTGTAACGGTAATATCCGGGGCTTGAAGTAATGCTCCTCCCGCAGATGTACCAAAGGTCTCTAAAAAAATGTTGTTAACAAGGATGATATCAAGTCCGCTAATTATCTGAGCGCCTCCTGCGCTTCCGCCTATACTCGTATTTCCTTGAAATAAATTGCTGAATAGTGTAGTCAAGAGCGTATTTAACATCGTGTCACCACCCGGATTCGTATTCAGAACGTCTATGAATACTCCTCCAGCGCCTGCAGCACCGGCTGTATTATCGAGAAATGTGTTTCCCTGGAGCTCAGCTCCGAATTTGGCTGTTAAACTAGCTCCGCCGTGGCCTGTGCTGTCGTTATTTGTAAAAATATTGCCGTTAAGGATCATGGATCCGTTTGCGGGACTGCCGCCGTTTGTGGCAAAGGCTCGCGCGCTCAGTCCGCCTCCCCTGGAAAGTATTGAGTCGGTTGAGTTTAAATTAAAAACGTTATCGGTAAGCAAAATGAATTTGCCCGTAAGTAGTGCACCGCCGCCGTCGCTTGATATTGAAGTGTTGTTGTCAAACACGCTGTTTGAGATTGAAACCTGCCCCAAAGTTTCAATGCGGGCTCCACCACCTGTATCTCCCATATTGTCCTCAAAATTGCAGCCGTAGACCATAATATTTCCGTTGTCGCTCAAAATTGTTAGACCGCCCGCTACGTTAGAAAATGGCGCAGAGTCCCCGTCTTGAATGGTTAAATCCTTTATATTTACATTTACATTGAAGTCATCGAATACTCCTTGCGTATCTATGATTAATACCGCTGATTGCCCTGATGCACCAAGTGTAGTATTCGCTGAGCCAAATCCTGTGATATTAAGGCCGAAGTTTTCGGTAAATGCTGCCATGTAAATGAATGGTACTCCTCCAGTGTCATATACACCAGGCGCTATATTGATAAAATCGATATCCCCATTGGACTGTGATGTTAAGAGTGCATTCCTAAGTTCTTCAGCATTTGATACATTAAACTCTTCAGCAAAGCTTAAGGCAGAGTTTACTAGTAGAAAAAGGACAGTAAGAAAGAAATATTGAATTAACCATAATTTCTTAATATGTGCCATATCAATCCCCCTTTTTATATTAAATAACATATATTGAAAAGGGAATCAATAGGAAAATAGTATTAAGGATTCAATATTTTTTTGGGTCTCTGGAATGTATAATACTTAAGCTAGTGTTTCTAATTTTTTCGCTACATCCCAAATTAGTTCTTTTGTTCCCTCTCCTGTAACGGAAGAGATTGGGAAAGTTTTTATGCCGGAGTTATTAAAATGTTTCTCAATTTTTTCTAGGTCTTCACGGGCTTCTGTTATATCTATTTTGTTTAGCGCTAGGATTTGAGGTTTTCGTGCAAGTTCCTGGCTGTAAGCTTTTAGCTCCCTGTTCATTGTCTCATAGTCTTCTATAGGGTCCCTGTTTGTGATCGGGGAGAGATCAAGGAGATGAATCACGATCTTTGTGCGCTCTATATGTCTTAAGAATTGAATTCCAAGCCCGGCTCCTTCATGGGCGCCTTCAATTAGTCCCGGAATATCCGCAAGGATAAATGTTTGCCCATCACCGTAGCTTACAACTCCAAGATTCGGCACCAGTGTAGTAAAAGGGTAGTCTGCGATTTTAGGCCTGGCTGCGGAGATGCTTGAAATGAGAGTTGATTTTCCGGCATTCGGAAATCCGACTATTCCAACGTCCGCTAATAATTTTAATTCGAGCTTGAGTGTTTTTTCCTTGCCTTCAACTCCAGGCTCAGCCTCTTTTGGGGCTTGGTTTGTGGGTGTGACAAACCTCGCGTTTCCTCTCCCTCCTTTTCCTCCTCTTGCCACAACTAGGATTTGCCCATCCTCAGTTAGGTCACCGTAAAACTCCCCTGATTCAAAGTCCTTAATCATGGTTCCCATTGGTACTGGGATAAAGAGGTCTTCCGCGTTTTTACCGTGCTGGTCTTTACCTTTCCCGTGCACACCTCGTTTGGCTCTGTAGTGCTGCTGGTAGCGGTGGTCGAGTAGAGAGCTCATATTGCGCCGCGCGACCATAACAATATCACCGCCGTTTCCACCGTCCCCGCCGTTAGGGCCGCCCCTAGGGACAAACTTCTCTCTCCTGAAACTTACACAGCCCCTTCCTCCGTCCCCGGCTTTTATATATATCTTCGCTTCATCAATAAACTTAACCATAGCCAAATATTATAAACTATTTAAATTGTCCTAATAGATGTGTGCTAATGTATAATGTTATATAAATTGGGTACTTCCCCTTTTTTGAAGATTAAATATGCTATTTTATCTGTAATGGAGCTTATAGATGACTAAATCAACTTCAAGATCGCATGGCTATACAACTTCCTCTGGCAACGAACCGCCTGTACCGGAGCCTTCTTATGCCGAGCGGGTGCGTACGCTTGTCTACCGAAGCCGTGCGGGGACACTTTCGACCCTCTCTGCCGTGCACACGGACTGGCCTTTCGGCTCACTGATGCCTTACGGGCTGGATGAAAAAGGACGCCCCTTATTCCTGATAAGCACAATGGCGATGCATACCCACAACCTTATCCGTGATGGTAGAGCTAGCTTGTTCATATCACAGACTGATTCAGGTGGCGATCCGTTAGACGCTTCAAGGGTTTCTCTTATGGGTGAGACTTCAAAAGTACAAGAAGATCAGCTAAGCGAAGTGAGAGAGCTATATTTGACCCGTTATCAAAACGCGAGCTACTGGGTGGATTTTGATGATTTCTCTTTTTACCGGATGGAGATAAAAGATATATATTTTGTAGGCGGTTTCGGAGCAATGGGCTGGGTAACGGTCTCTGACTACTATGGAGCTGAAGTTGACCCACTTGCGGATTCGGCGGCAGGAATTATTCAACACATGAATCAAGACCACGCTGATTCTCTAGTGCTCTTAGCTAAAATATTCAGTAAAAAAGATGCTGAGGAAGCATCGATTACATCAGTTGACAGATTAGGCTTCCAAATCAGAATAAAAGCAAACGATGAAGTCTTTAGCAGGCGGATAGGGTTCTTGAGGGAAGTAAAAAACACAGAAGAATGCAGAGAAGTCATAGTTCAGATGGTGGGGCAGGCTCGCGGTTAATTTCGGATCACAATCATGAAAGACAATAAAGCTCTAGTACTCGGCTGCGGGGTCATAGGTCTTACTTCTGGTATCAGGCTTCTAGAAAATGGTTTCGAAGTTGAGATAGTAGCGGCTAATATTCCACCCGACACCACTTCAAATGTAGCGACAGCATATTGGTATCCGTTTAGAGTCTCGCCTCCTGAAAAAGTTCTGCCCTGGGCTGCTTTTACCTATGACAGATATATGGAACTAAGTGAAATCCCGGAGATCGGAGTCGGAGTATTTAATTTTGTTCAAATATTTGATCATAAGGTTGACGATCCGTTCTGGAGACCGGCTGTTAAGACTTTCGGCAGAGTAGGAAAAGATGAGCTGCCGCCAGGCTATGTTGACGGATATATTGCCCCGATAGCTCGAATTGAAACTCAGATATACATAGAATATCTGGTTAATAGATTCGTGGAGTTGGGTGGTAGAATTACAAAACTGGATAAGGAAATTGAGAAGATTGAAGAGATTTCAGCAGGTAATCGACTCGTCATTAATTGCTCTGGGCTCGGAGCTGGAAAAATATTTAACGATAAAGAAGTTTTTCCTATTCGAGGACAGTTGGTGAAGACCACCAACCCTGGACTCAAGGACTGTATTAACGAGGAAGAAGGGCCGCTTGCTGTGTCATATATAGTCCCTCATGGCTCCTACTGTATTCTTGGGGGAACCGCTGAAGACAATGACTGGAGTCTGGAAATAGACCCGAGGACTTCTGAGGAAATATTGCGCAAGTGTCGAGTGCTTGATCCAAGGTTAAATGAAGCTGAAGTTTTAGGAGAAAGGGTAGGGCTTCGTCCCGGGAGAACAGAGGTGCGTCTTGAAATTGAACGACTTCCGAATAATTCTGTAATAATTCACAATTACGGACACGGCGGAGCAGGGTTTACACTGTCTTGGGGATGCGCTGAAGAAGTCTTAAAATTGACAGAGGGATTATTTAACTAAAGTGAAATCCAAGACTAGTTTTTATTCATTCTTATTGATACTAATCTCAATTGGGTTAATCAGTGTAGCCAAGGTAAATCAGTATGCAGATCAATTGCTTCAGGCTGAGAAAGACGGCAAACCGATACCCGTATTGACTATCAATTCACCAAATTTAAATATCGAAACCGCCTATAAAATTCAGAAATGCTATGTTAAGAGTAGACTAAAGAATGATAAAATCGCGGGGTTTAAAGCAGATCTTACATCCAAGGGAACGCAAGAGAAATTTGGTGTGGATTCGCCGGTTTCGGGTGTGCTTTTTTCATCCGGAGAACATAGTAGTCCGTATCCCTTAGAGGTTCAAAATTCCAAAAACTGATGATAGAGACCGAAATCGGCTACATTGTTGGAAAGCCCATAACTTCTAAGATTAAAGATATACCGGAGCTTAAAAAACATATTAAAGAGATTTTGCCTGTGATCGAATTTCCGGAACTTGGATTTGAGGATTTAGAAAAGGTCAAAGCAGAAGATATAATAGCGGCGAATATTTCTTCTAGAGCTTTTATTTTAGGCAAACCCACAAAGGTAGATAAAATTAATCCCGATGATGTAAAAGTTACTTTAAATTTAAATGTAGAGTTTGTTAACAGGGGTAGGGGGTCTGATTTAACTGGTGGTCAATGGGATACGCTCTTATGGCTTGTAAATAACGTAGTAAGTGAGGGCTGGGAGATTGAGCCTGGGCAAGTACTCATTACAGGCGCCTTGGGGAACATGGTGAAGGCAAGAAAAGGCCACTACATTGCTACTTTTGGGAGCCTGGGTGTGATTGATTTTAGAATACAGTAAGATATCACACTATGAATATTAATAGAGAAATTCTTTTGGTCATCCCAATCATTTTATTTCTTTCGCTAACTTTATTTGCACAAACAAATTCCAACTCCTGTGAACCTGAAAAATATCCACCCCCACCTGAATTGATATGGCCCCTTGATCAGACAAAGTCGGTTCCCGTAGATTCTGCCCTTATTCTAAAAGATTATAAATCTCTTTCCAAGACTCCTCATAAGCTGGAAATGGAGTTAAAAGACAGCAGCGGAAATCCCATCGATTATAAACTTAAAAGATATCAATCCAGAAGGTCCGTTTATAACCATGAAGCGGGATTTGTATTTGTTACACCGATAGAGAAACTAAAACCTTTGAATCAGTACTCATTTACTGTAAGAGCGAAAGAGGGGTTTGCTGAGCCATTTGAAGAAACTATTAAATTCAGCACGGGAGATGAAAATACTTTAGTTACGGATCCAAAAGATATAGATGTAACTTACTTACGGAGTGAGCCGGGATATTATTTGAGTAACTGTCAGACTTCCGCTTGGGACAAGGCAGCTTCTCTTATCTTTATTAACTCAAAAATTGATGGTTATCCCCTCTTATTTGTTCTTGAGTCCAACTTATTAAAGGATGTATCCTTTTATCATTCCTCTTTTAATAAAAGGGATCTCGCCGTTTTATTCCTGCCTAACGAAAAGGGTGTCCATCAGTGCTTTGACTTGAGCGCCTATGCTGTTAATGGTAAGAAGGTTTTTAGTGAAAAGCTATGTAAACCTAAGGGATGCGTAAAGGGAAGATACTTATCCAAAGAAGAGGCTGAGGATGAGTATAAAAAACACGGCGCTTTTGGGTTCTCATTAATAGAGTTTCCTTCTCCCAAAGAGGAAATTCCTAACTACTGCACTCTCTACCCACCAATGTGCAGAGAATATTGGTCTTCACTCCCCAGTGATAAATGCGAAGGGTCTTAATTTAATTTGTAAAAGTGTAATATGGCCATGGGTACCAGGTTCAATGTCCAGTGCGCGGGGATTGCATGCCAGATCGAATGTGTTCGGAATGTAATATAGCCCACCAATATGCCTCCGGGCAGCGATAGCGCTACTTCAACGGGATTCGCCCTTCCCAGATGTATCATAAAAAAGACAAGGCCTGAGGCACATATAGCGAAAAGTGAAGTCAAATTTAAACCGAACCAGGCTAGTGTCGGGTTATCGGAGTCTATTGTTACGGGCTGTGCTAGCCCAAGCCAGCGTAAGATCTTTTGTCCAGTCGATCCTTCAATTGGCGCCATGTATGCCGGGTTAGGCAGACGTCGATGCGTTAACATTAGAGCTGTCAGAATGCCTAAGATGAGAAAATGCTCGGGAATTTTGTTAAATAAAGATAAGACATACATAGTTGTTAACCCATGAGGGTAGGGGGACTCTATTTGTATCCATAGCCCAAAGGGGATAGAAACCAGAATCGCTATACTCGTGAGCCTGATACCAAGCCTATTTAGCATCCCGATTCCGAAATCTGTGAGCTTTCTACCTCTAAGGATTAAGATAATAATTGGTATTACCATCGAAGAGACGAAGCACAAAATATACCAAAGGATCTCGAGCCTTATGTATACAGGTTGATCCAGGAAAAAATTATTTATCCACCATGGGCCGATTAAAGGTTCATATATAAAAGTCCATTCATTATATGGAGGCGGAAGCAGTTTTGCCAGACGTGCCCAGAAGATAGCTATATAAATTGTGAGTGATGTTAATAAGACAAGAGAAATACCCCATTGACGGAGAGTGCGGTTTTTTGTAATATCGATATAGTCTGATCCGGCAACGTGGGGTTCTACCTTCATAGTTTTTGGTTGTTATAATGCTGAAGACTGAGAGTATACTAAAGTAATGGAAATTGTCTCAAGAGAAATAATGCCGGTTATCAATACCTGAAACCTATTTTCTTTTCTCCAGAAATTGAGGGCCATTACCTATCGGCTTACTTGGGTTTTCAATCTCTTGCTGCATAACATTATCCAGTATGCTCACCCAGTAGCGCCACCAATATGAGTTTTCCTTATATTTGCTTTTTTCAGTATCCGCATAGGAAATTACCTGATGCACTGTTCCGTGATATAAGCCCAGTTTGCTTGCGGCATCTTTGGTCTCTTCAGGGTCGATGGGGATTTTGTTGAGTTCAGTTTCAACCTGAATACTAATTTCTTCAATAGATTTACCTATCTTGTCAGATACTTCCTTTATCTGATCACCTGCGGGCGTTACATTGCCCTCAAGCTTCTCAGCGTCATTGTTAATTAGATCGACGAAATCCAATATGTGGTCTAAATTGCGTCTTGCCTTCATTACTTCTTTTGAAAGTTCGGTTAATTCTTTTGCACTAAGCCCCATTTGCAGCCTCCTTATTGTTGATTGCTACTATGACTAGACTATCATTTATTTTTATTAATCATAGCAATGAATCAAGAAATTAAAGTCTTAAGCGACTCGTCTGCAAGCGCCCGTTCTTTAAAAGATGAATCTAATGTTATGGCTTTTTCTAAAT
>DAOVUC010000236.1 GCA_030632765.1 Candidatus Dadabacteria bacterium | reverse complement strand
TAAGAAGTTGGAGGTAGGTTTATGGGACAAAAAAGTTATTCGCTTGTTGGTGAAATAAAAGAAATTATTGGGAAACATGGGAGGTTGTTAAATTATGAAGCATGTAAGGGTGCTGATGCACTAGTTATTAATACGGAGTGGAACGAGTATAGGCAGCCAGATTTTAATAAAATAAAGGAATTAATGACTGGGAAAGTGATATTTGATGGACGTAATTTATACAAACCTGATGTATTGAAAGATCTTGGACTTAAGTATTTTGGAGTTGGTATAGGCAATTAAATGCACGAGCGTTTTTTAAGAACTATATTCGTTCAGTTTGCATATAATGCCGTATGTATAATACGATGAGTTTATTCTAAAAATTTGCAATAATATTTATTCAGGTAAAATGCCTAATGTTAAATCTCAGATTGAATCTCATTTGATCGTGATTAATCTTAATAAAGTATAAATGAAAAATAGGTGGGCGAATGTCTAAATCTCTGATAATTGTTGAGTCTCCTGCGAAAGCTAAGACTATAAAGAAATATTTGGGGGAAGATTTCAATGTCGAAGCTTCTTCCGGACATCTTATCGATCTTCCTACCAGTAAGCTCGGTGTGGATATAGATAACGATTTTAATCCCGAGTACGTAGTGATAAAGGGAAAGGGTAAATACCTGGATAAACTCAAGAAAGCCGCAAAGAACGCTGAGCATATTTATTTGGCATCTGACCCTGATAGAGAGGGAGAAGCTATAGCTTGGCATATAGCTAATAAGTTAAACATTTGGGATAAGTCTCATAGAGTGTTATTTCATGAGATTACAAAAAACGCGGTAAAGAGCTCCTTAGCAAATCCTACTGACTTAAGCCAGGATAGGTTTGAAGCCCAGCAGGCAAGACGTGTGCTGGATCGTCTTGTTGGCTATCAAGTGAGCCCGCTTTTATGGAGAAAGGTCAGAAAAGGGCTTAGCGCAGGAAGAGTGCAAAGTGTTGCGCTTCGAATAGTGGTTGAACGGGAAAGGGAGATTGAGGCCTTTAAACCCAGAGAGTATTGGTCTATTGAATCTGAATTGAAACGTAATCAGGATGAGCAAAGTGATTCTTTTGTAGCTACTCTGGTTAGATTTGAGGGTGAGAAGGCTGAGATATCAAACGAAGAGCAATCAAATCACATACTTGATTCCGTTAAAAATGAAGAATTCATTGTTTCCTCTGTAGATAGGAAGGATAAGAAGCGCAACGCGCTTCCGCCATTCATTACAAGTACCCTTCAGCAGGAAGCTTCCCGCAAGATTAGATTTGGTACTAAGAAAACAATGTCCATTGCTCAAAAGCTTTATGAAGGAATTGACCTTGGCGCAGAAGGCCCTGTTGGTCTTATTACATATATGAGAACTGACTCAGTAAGGATTTCAAATGATGCCTTAGAGGAAGCAAGGTCCTATATTAAAGAAAATTATGGGGGTCAATATTTACCAAGCAACCCCAATACTTTTAAAGTTAAAAAGTCGTCACAAGATGCTCATGAGGCTATAAGACCTACTTATGTAAATAAAATCCCGGATTCGATTAAAGAATTTCTATCCGATGACGAGTATAAACTTTATAAGCTTATTTGGCAGAGGTTTGTCGCCTCTCAAATGAATCCCATCATCTATGATCAGACTACTCTTGAGACAAAAGCGGGCAAAGGAACATTTCGTGCCACAGGCTCAATAATAAAGTTCCCAGGTTTTTCCGCTGTCTATCTCGAGGGTAAAGAAGAGGAGGAGGAGGCCAAAGAAAAAGATGAGATGAGAAAACTTCCGGATGTATCACAGGGCGATAAGCTTGATCTTATAGCGCTTGAGGGTAAGCAGCATTTTACCCAACCCCCACCAAGATTCTCTGAGAGTTCCCTTGTAAAAGAGCTCGAAGAAAAGGGGATAGGACGCCCATCTACTTATGCGACTATTATTTCCACTATTCAGGACCGTGAGTATGTTCTGAGGGAGAAAAATAGGCTCATGCCCACAATTCTTGGCCGTACTGTGAATGACCTCCTGATTCAGGGATTCCCGGAAATCATGGATGTGAAGTTTACTGCGGGAATGGAAGAGAGGTGAGATGACGTAGAAGACGGGAATATTAATTGGGTGGAGCTTTTAAAGGGGTTTTATGAAGGTTTTGCCGACAGGCTTGATAAAGCACAGGAATCAATGAAGGGGGTCGAAACCAATATAGCCTGTGATAACTGTAGTGCTCCAATGATTATTAAATGGGGTAAAAACGGGGAGTTCTTATCTTGCTCGAAGTACCCTGAATGTAAGAACGCAAAGGCTTTTGAGTATGATGCTGAGGGGGAAATTCTAATAGTTGAAAGGGCTGCGCCTGTTTTAAGAGAAGACATGCCGTGCGATAAATGCAGCGCCCCTATGGTTATTAAACAAAGTAGAAGGGGTGAGTTTCTAGCCTGCTCCCGATATCCTGATTGTAAGAACGCTAAAGCGTTTGAATATGATCCCGATGGGAATATTAAAGTAATAGAAAAAGAAGAGCCTTTAATTAGAGAAGATTTAAAGTGTGAGAAGTGTGGCAAGCCCATGGCTGAAAGGAAAGGAAGATTCGGTAAATTTGTCGGCTGTACCGGTTATCCCAAGTGTAGAAATATTAAAAACATTGATGAGAAGGGTAATATAGTAGAGTCTAAACCTAACGGAAAAGCCCGGGGTGGTAAAAGGGGCGGCAAAGAAGAAAGTGAAGAAGTATCAGATGCAAATTGATTGATTTGCTTAATTATTGTTATACACTTTACAAATAATACTGAGATATAAATAAATTTCGATTAATTACCTATCAAGATAGAAAATGGAAAGAAATTCCAGACAGATTGAACTTGGGGGAGTAAAGGTTGGCGGAGGCGCCCCTGTTACAGTTCAATCAATGACGAAAACCGACACCCGTGATATTGCCGCAACAGTTGAGCAAATAAAGAGCTTAGAGAAAGCTGGATGTGATATAGTGCGTCTTGCAGTTCCCGATATGGATGCTGCCAAATCACTTGGTGAAATTATAAAGCAAACTAATATTCCGATTGTTTCTGATATTCATTTCGACTACAAACTTGCATTGGAGGCTGTTAAGCAGGGAGTGGACGGCATGAGGATTAATCCCGGCAACATCGGGGCTAGATATCGTATAAAAGCGGTAGTAGATGCTGTTAGGGAAAGAGGAATCCCGATTAGGATAGGTGTTAATTCAGGCTCGCTTGAAAAAGACATATTAAAAAAACACGGCTCGCCTACACCTGCCGCACTTGCTGAGAGCGCTTTTAGGCATGTTGAGATTTTAGAAGATCTGGATTTTAGAGATATAAAAATCTCGGTTAAATCTACGGATGTTAAAAAGATGATAGCTTCATACAGGATATTGGCTGAGAGATGTGATTATCCGCTTCACCTGGGTGTTACAGAGGCCGGCACATATGAAATGGGTACAATTAAATCTTCTATCGGAATCGGATCACTCCTTGCAGAGGGTATAGGGGATACAATAAGGGTTTCCTTAACGGGTGATCCAGTGGATGAGATAGTAGTTGGATTTAATATTCTTAGATCCTTAGGGCTAAGGAGAAACGGG
>DAOVUC010000222.1 GCA_030632765.1 Candidatus Dadabacteria bacterium | reverse complement strand
TTGATCTCAGCTTCCTTAGACATCACTTACTCCTCGTATTGTTACGTTTAAAATGGATATTCAATTATTTGACACCCCAAAAATCAGGCTTCCGCTTCTCTAAAAATGCGTTTGCCCCTTCTACCATTTCGGGTGCCTTCATAAAGAACCTCGCCAACTCAAGCCCGTGTGTAATCTGCGGGTGAGCCGTATCAGAGGCAAAATTAATCTGGAATTTTGCGATCCTTAAGGATTGAGGGCTCTTTTGAAGTAAACTCTTACACCATACAGCAACCTCTTCGTCTAATTTATCCTTTGGAACAACCTTGTTGACCCATCCCATATCGGCGGCGTCTTGTGCGGTGTAACGATCGCAAAGGTATACTACTTCTCTGGCCTTTTTGTCCCCAACAGATTGCTGCAATTGCTGCATACCGTACCAAATCGGCGCACTCCCTACCAAGGGGCCGGCTTGCGCGAAAATTGACGTATCAGAAGCTATAGTTAGATCACAGAGCATGTTGAGCTCGTTACCTCCCCCTATACAGTATCCGTCTACTCTGGCTATTATTGGCTTACCGCAGCAGCGCATAGCTGTAGCTAGCCTGTAATGGACAAGCATAAACTTGTTGTCAACTTTTTTCTTAGGATCAGGTATCCATGATAGATCACCACCCGCTGAAAACGCTCTGCCTCCAGCACCGGTAAGAACAATTACTCCTACCTTATCATCAACCCAGGCGTCCTCAAAAGCCATTGCAAGCTCTTCTCTGGTTTGTGTATTAAGGGCGTTACGTGTCTCAGCGCGATTAATAGTTATATAAGCGACCCTTCTTTTCTTTTCGTATAGAACGTTCTTTAAATTGAGACCGTGGTTCTTTTTTACGGTTCTTTTTCTAGCAGTTTTCTTTGTTGTTGCTTTAGTTGTTGGCATAATACTCTCCTTAACTTTTAAAGTTAAAAACGTCATCATTGTCTCATTAATTGAAGGTATTTGTCAAATTGCCAATGTTAAGAACGAAAACAAAGTGGGGAAATCAAAAACTTATTAGAGGATATTAGTTAGAGATATACAAGAAAAAGTTCAGGGAATATCCTTTGGATGCAGCTACCAGGGGAGCTTATTCATCAAAGGCGCAATCTGAGGGCCTAGGAACGCAACAGCTGCGATTAATGATATAAACCCCGCAACTCCAAGACAAATACCTACAACAACTCCCTGAGCTATCGTATCTAGATGCTTTTCGTCCATTAATGTCCTCCGGATTTTACTTTGCCGCCAAAAAACGGATCACCCACAGGTATTGACGGAAAGGCTCTTATAAATAATAGGAACATCATAACAAACGCCCCTAGGAATCCAAGCGTTATGAGTATTTGAGTAATTCCTATATTAATTGTATTAGATAGAGAGGGGGCTACAAGTACAAATTTATCTAGCCAGAATCCTATTAGAGAAACCCCCGCTATGAATACAACAATCGGTTTCACAATCTTATTGGTTCTTGGCATAAGCGCAAGAAATGGGAAGATAAAACAGGCTGTTAAAACTGCCCAAGCAAGCGGTTGGAAAGGCTCTTCTTGAATACGCTTAATAACAAATCCTGTTTCTTCCGGCATATTCGCATACCAGATTGGCAAAAGTTGGGAGAAAAACAGGTAAACCCAAAATAAAGAAAAACCCTGAAGGATTTTACCCATATCATGGTAATGATGATCATCAAGATATTCTTCTAATCCAAGCCTTCTTCTCAGCATAATCGAAAGTATAATAGTAGTTCCGATTGCGGCTATAAAACTACCCATAAAATAGTAGGGACCAAAAAGAGTACTGAACCAATGAGGATCGAGTGACATTATCAAGTCCCAGGCAAAAAAGCTAAAGACTAGAGCATAGAAAATAATAACGGCGGGAGCAAATTGTCCTAACTTCTTCCAAATTGCCTTCCTTTCATCTTCTCCAGACCAACCGGAAGCAATCCAACCTGCAAAGCCACCTAATTTATTCCCCGCTCCTCCAAGATCCTGCCTTAAAGAATAGTAGAGATAAAAAGCACTTAGTATTAGTAGAATTATGAAGCCAATTACGTTTCTCGCAATTACAAATGTCATATTCAGCCAGACATCTTTCGGGTGATGATAATGCTCCGTAGCATAGGGAAGGATATAATCCTTGCCTGCAAAAACGATTAGAAGTAAAACAAACGATATGGGAAGAAAGGCTGAAAGACCTTCGCTTATTCTGAGCAGCGGTCTCGCCCATCTTGCGTTAGTTATACGTAGAATACAGGAAAAAATAATTCCAGCCTGAGCAATACCAGTCCAGAATAGAAAGTTAATTAAAAATATCTCCCATGCATTTTCAGGGTTGGACCCCGAAATCTTATAGGCAAAAGTTCCAAAGCCTACAACAGCAATAATGAGAAACAAATAAATAGACCAACTAGGAATCAGCGATCTCTTGGCTAGAATATCATCTCTTATTTTATCATCCATCTTACTCAGCGCTCTCCTGTTCAGTGTCCTCAGTTGCGGGGGTTTCAGTTGCGGTCTCCTTCACTGGACTGCCTTGCAGCTTTCTTACATAATTCACAACATCCCAAGCACCTTCTGAAGTAATGCTCTCGCGGTAGCTAGGCATCATAACCTTTCCGCCATATCTTATGTATGCATATAGATACCCGTCGTCCCTTGCCACTACACCGGGGGAGGTGAGATTTAAAGGATAGAATCCCCTTTTTATTACCGGCCCGTCTCCCATACCTTCCATTCCATGGCATGCGAAGCAATATGTGTTATACAACTTCTCCCCATTGTGAAGAGATTCTTCAGACGCAGGCACGGGGTTTACCTTAATATTTTCAAAATCCTCTCTAGGCAGCGGTTTAATTCTAAGCCCTGTAGTTGAAACAGAAAGCTGTGAATAAATGACAGGCTCCTCATAAGGAAGAATTGATGGCTGAATCCACATATCAAAAGACCATGGGAAAGACGACGCCTTCAATGTACCCATCAAACTTAAAACAGGTATTAAAAGTAGATAATATTTCCTATTTTGTAGAAACAATCCTGTTTTACCTCCTAATAGTCAAAAACCCGTTCATACACCGTCAAACTTAATCTCTTCAGCACCCTGAGAACTTAATATCTCTTCAACATCTTTCACGCCGTCCTTTGAGCATGTGATCATAACCCCGAATTTATCTACAGAAAAGCGGGTGTCATACATACTTCTCGGAGCGTTGTGCCTTAGACGAGAGTTAATTAGCAAGCCAAGCAAAGTTGCCAAAGCTCCCATTAAAATAGTAAGCTCAAAAATAATAATCATGAAAGGCGGCAAAGATACTATTGGCTTTGCACTTACAGATAACGGCCAATCCATGGATGTAAGGACTGTAAAACCAACACCGCATGCAGCCCCCAGCATGGCTCCGCCGAGCGTAAAAAAGCGCACAATGCTCTCAGGCTCATCCATAACCTCTTCGATCTCATGACTTGGGTACGGAGAAAATACTCTTAGATTATTAAAACCGGCATCTTTTAGTTTTTTTACCGTCTCTATGGTTGAATCCAAATATGAGAATATTCCAAGAACTCCCTCTTTATCACTCATTATGTCTTTGCCTCCTTTCTAGGTATAGGCAATAATTCCTTCATCTCAGCTATAGAAACCGCGGGAAGAGTTTTTAGGAAAATTAGGAAGAACATAAAGAACCATGCAAAACTTCCTACAGTAATTCCTGCTTCTACCCATGAGATCTTGTAGATACCAAAGGCGGCCGGATCAAAATCCCTTGAAAGCGAAATTACGA
>DAOVUC010000123.1 GCA_030632765.1 Candidatus Dadabacteria bacterium | reverse complement strand
GGGCCTGTGTAGTACCTATTTTTACATGGCTCCAGAATTTCATTATATGATTCTGAATGCCCGCACGTATCCACCAAACCGCGTAAGAAATAAGTCTGTATCCCTTATATGGGTCAAATTTCTTTACTGCTTTCATTAGACCCATCGTTCCCTCTTGTACAAGGTCCGATAGAGGAAATCCGTATGAAAGATATTCAGAAGCTATTTTTACGACAAATCTGAGGTTAGATACAACAAGTGTATTTGCCGCCTCTAGGTCTTTCTACTCGTAATAAGCTACAGCAATCTTATATTCCTCTTCTTTACTAAGTACGGGGTATTTTTCAATTTCTTTAAGAAATACGTTTAACGGTTCTCTTAAAGCTAGTGTATTCATTGTATGTCTCCTTTTCACAAACTAATCATCATCGGAGAAATGTCAAGGGGTTAAAGCGGGAAAGTTGTAAACTATAAATGCAATAATTACTTATGTTTACAGCAACGTAGTATGTTGTTAATAAACAATTTGTCGGAAGCAGTTTTTGTCTTTCTAATCTGCTTTATTGAGCAGCTTCTACAGCTTTTGCGGCAGCTTCTCTCATATCTGAGCCGGTAATGATGTTTAGTCCTGATTCTGAGAGTAATTTCCGTCCAAGCTCTACATTTGTTCCCTCTAGTCTTACGATTAACGGTACTTCTATTCCAACTTCTTTTGCGGCACTAATAATACCCTCTGCTATTGTGTCACACTTCATGATACCACCGAATATGTTTACAAAAATAGCTTTCACATTAGGGTCGCTAAGGATCATTTTTAGCGCTTGGAGTACTTGCTCTGCTGTAGCGCCACCGCCAACGTCAAGGAAGTTAGCAGGCTCAGCACCGTGATGTTTGATAATATCCATCGTAGACATAGCAAGCCCGGCACCGTTAACTAAACATCCAATATTACCGTCTAGTTTTACGTAGCTTATACCCCACTTCTTTGCTTCAAGCTCAGTTGGGTCTTCTTCTGTAGGATCGTGCATTTTTTCAATGTCAGGATGTCTGAACAACGCGTTATCGTCAAAATTCATTTTAGCATCAAGCGCATATACCTCACCCTCATTGGTAATTATCAGAGGATTAATCTCAGCAAGTGAACAATCGTTATCTATAAATGCTTTATATAAACCAAGAATCAATTTTACCGCTTTATTAACAGTCTTCCCCTTTAGTCCGAGAAAATAAGCTATCTTCCTGCATTGGTAGGGTAGTAACCCAACTGTGGGGTCTATGTATTCTTTGAGTATTTTCTCTGGATTAGTCTGGGCTACTTCTTCTATTTCCATCCCGCCTTCTTGGCTTGCCATTATGACTATGTTTTCAGTAGCTCTGTCTATTACCATTCCTAGATAGAGCTCCGTTGCTATCTTCGAGGCTTCTTCTACAAGTACTTTCCTGACTAATTTCCCTTCGGGCCCGGTTTGTGGGGTAACAAGGTGCATTCCCAAAATCTCAGACGCGAGGCGCTTTACTTCTTCTAGCATATTCGCAACCTTAATACCTCCGCCCTTTCCTCTTCCTCCGGCATGTATCTGGGCTTTAACAACGAATTTCTCTACATTAAGGTCTTTTGCTATATATTCAGCCTCATCCTCATGAGAAGCAACTTTTCCCATAGGGACAGCAACTCCATATTTAGAAAGCAGCTCCTTTGCCTGATACTCGTGTATGTTCACTTTAATAGTCTCCTTAGTATTAGTTAAAAAAGTATTAGTTGAAAATGGGCAGAATTATCAGCTTCCCTTAACTTTAGCGATTATCCACTGAAGCGGATCAAAATAAGTGTCTGCAACTCTTTCTTTTAAAGGAATGATTGCGTTGTCTGTAATGTGTATGCTTTCAGGACATACGTCGGTACAGCACTTTGTAATATTACAATACCCTATGCCTGCAGCCTCTCTTAGCATTTCCTTTCTGTCCTCTATGTCTAGAGGGTGCATTTCAAGCTCGGCAATTTTAATCATCATGCGTGGGCCGAAGAACTCATTCTTCTTGTTATGGTTTCTTAGTACATGACATACATCCTGGCATAAGTAACACTCAATGCATTTGCGGAACTCCTGGCTTCGTTCAACATCAACTTGCTGCATTTTCCAATCAGTATCTTCAGGATATTTAAATGGTGGAATTTTCTTTCTGACCTCGTAGTTCCAGGATACATCAGTTACCAAGTCCTTAATTATAGGGAATGTTTTTAGCGGATGAACAGTAATAGGTTTATCGAGCGGAAGTGTGTCAAGCCTGGTCTTGCAGGTAAGCTTGGGCATACCGTTTATCTCCGCGCTGCAAGAGCCGCACTTGCCCGCTTTGCAGTTCCATCTTACCGCTAAATCCCCGTCGTAATTGGCCTGTACAAAGTGGATAGCGTCCAATACAACCGTACCTTCTTCAACCGGCACCTCGTATTCAACTTCCTGCCCCCCGTCTGAATCTCCCCTGTATATTCTAAGTTTGGCTACTGACATTTATTCATACCCTCCCTCTACAATCCTCTTTAATTCCTCCGGCATTTGATGGAGAGGTGATGTGCTTAATTTCATGTCGCCGTTATCTTTTGAGATTACCGAATTTACTGTGCCCCATTTTTCGTCATTATATTGGGGGAAATCTACACGGCTGTGAGCTCCTCTACTCTCTTCACGCTGATGCGCGCATCTGGCTATTGCCTCAGATACTATGAGCATTGATTTAAGGTCTTTACAGAGGTGCCATCCCGGATTGAACATTCTCGATCCTTCGATTTTGAGCTGGGACGCTCTCTCCTTGAGAATATTTATTTCTTCTATTCCTTCATGGAGTTTATCTTTTGTTCTGAATACTCCTACAAAATCACCCATAGCCTCTTGTAGGGCCTGGTGAATCGTATACGGGTTCTCCCCCTCAGCATTCTCATAAGGTGTGAGCATCTCTTTTACTGCGCCCTCAATATCTATGTCATTTATTTTGAGTTCGTTATCTTTTATTTTACTTGCGTAATCCGCCGCTCCTGTTCCCGACCTTTTTCCAAATACTAAAAGATCGGACAAAGAGTTTCCTCCAAGCCTGTTTGCTCCGTGCATGCCCCCCGCAACTTCTCCACAGGCGAACAATCCCCTCACTGTGGTTTGTGCAGTTTCAGCGTCAACCCTCACGCCCCCCATTATATAATGAGTGGTTGGGTAAACTTCCATAGGCTCTTTGGTTATGTCTATCTCTGCAAATTCCATAAATTGATGGTACATACTTGGGAGTTTCTTTTTAACATATTCAGCTCCCCTATGGGATATATCGAGGAAAGCTCCTCCATGGGGAGAACCACGTCCCTCCTGCACCTCAGTGTAGATAGATCTTGCAACTACGTCCCTTGTGGATAGCTCCATTCTTTCGGGATCGTATTTTTCCATAAACCTCTCGCCATTCCTGTTTGTAAGAATACCGCCCTCGCCTCTTACAGCTTCTGTAACGAGGATTCCTTTTACGCTTGGAGGCCAGACCATTCCGGTGGGATGAAACTGTACAAATTCCATGTCTATAAGATCAGCTCCAGCTTCATAGGCAAGCGCGTGGCCGTCTCCAGTGTACTCCCAGGAGTTGGATGTAACTTTATATGATTTACCTATGCCACCTGTAGCAAGGATGATAGATTTAGCATTAAAAAGAACAAATCTTCCACTTTCTCTCCAATATCCGAATGCTCCGGATATCCGGTCCCCATCTTTAAGTATATGTGTAATAGTGCATTCCATATATACATCCACTCCAGTATGAATACCTCTGTCCTGAAGTGTTCGTATCATCTCGAGCCCGGTACGGTCGCCAACGTGGGCAAGTCTTTTCCATGTATGTCCACCGAAAGCCCTCTGGTTAATATCCCCTTCTTTGGTACGGTCAAAAAGTGCTCCCCAGTGCTCAAGCTCCCTCACACGCTCCGGTGCTTCCTGTGCGTGTAGCTGAGCCATGCGCCAGTTGTTGAGCATTTTGCCGCCATGCATGGTGTCATGAAAATGCGTTTTCCAGTTGTCCTTAGAGTCTACATTACCAAGGGATGCCGCTACTCCGCCCTCAGCCATAACCGTATGTGCCTTTCCAAGTAGTGATTTACAGACAAGCCCGACAGAGGCTCCCTGCGCCGAGGCTTCAATTGCAGCTCTAAGACCTGCACCCCCAGCTCCTATAACAATTACATCATGTGTATGTGTCTCAAACCTTTCCATTTATATGAACCTCACGTCGGTAATTATTCCTTTTGCAAGTAGGAAGATATATAGATCTGCAAGTGCTACGCTGAATAAGCTAACCCATGCCCAAAGCATATGATTTTCATTCCAGCCGCTAACCTTCTCCCAAAGTCTGAAACGGGTTGGGCACTTGGAGAAAACATCTAACTTCCCTCCAACTAGGTGGCGGAAGGAGTGACAAGAAAGCGAATACATTGATAAAAGCAATACATTGACGAATAAAATGATTGTTCCTAATCCTATGCCGAAACCATCTGCAAACCAAAGAGCGTGAAATGCATCTACCCATAGGAAGAAAAGAACAACCCCCGCTGCATAGAAAAAGTAACGGTGAATATTCTGAATAATGAACGGGAACTTAGATTCTCCTGTATAAGAACCTTCTTTAGCCAGCGGTTTAACCGCACATCCGGGAGGTGCCAAAAAGAAGGAACGGTAATACGCTTTTCTGTAATAGTAGCATGTTGCTCTAAACCCTAAAGGAGCCCAGAGTATTAGTAGCGCTGGAGAAAAAGGCCACCATGAAGCAAGAATGTAGGGTGAATAAAAAGGTGACAGATAAGGCTGCACCAAAAAATCTACATTTGAAAATGCGCGCCATGTGGAATAGATACCAAAGGATCCAAGCACTATAGCTGTGATTAGTGGTGATATCCACCAAGCGTCAGTTCTTAATGTTATAGAGTTTTGGGCAGTCCCGTTTGCCATTGCAATTTCTCCCTTAACTTATCTCAACTATTGAATATTTTAATGTTTGACTTGGCAACAAAAACAATGGATAATCGGCTTGTTATATTATATAACTATAAATTTTTAGTCAAGCAGATAGTCCGTTTTAATGGGTATCTTTAAATTTAAAGAATGCCCAACCCTTCAATGTGTTCACAAAGTTCTTTTACGTGGCTTGCTGAGACATGAAGCTCTTTGCTTTCTTCGTCACTAAGTTTGATTTCAAGTATCTCCTCAATGCCACTGCTTCCAAGCTTAACAGGAAGTCCAACAAAAGTGTTGTCTATCCCGTATTCTCCTTCAGCTAAAACGCATGAGGGAATAATTTTTTTCTTGTCTTTTACGATAGCTTCCACCATCTCAACTGCGGACGCGGCAGGTGCATAGAAGGCGCTTCCAGTTTTAAGCAGCTTGACTATTTCTCCGCCACCACCACGGGTTCTTTGGATAAGAGCATCTACTCTGTCAGCAGGCATCAGTTCTGTAATCGGAACACCCGCAACTGTTGTGAACCTTTTTAGCGGAACCATATCATCACCATGGCCTCCAAGTACAAAGGCGTTAATGTTCTCAACAGATACGCCAAGCTCCATAGCTATGAATGACATGAATCTCGCCG
>DAOVUC010000190.1 GCA_030632765.1 Candidatus Dadabacteria bacterium | reverse complement strand
TGTTCCTGTGACACTGGAAAAACCTTATAGCTGTGATAGAAATCTTCTCCATATTAGTTACGAAGGCGGTATCTTGGAGGACCCGTGGTCTGAGCCTCCGGAGGATATGTTTGAAATGACTGTTTCTCCCGAGAGTGCCCCTGATGAACCTCGGTACATAAATATTGATTTTGAAAAAGGTGTTCCAATTAAGGTAGACGGCAAAGAATTAAAACCCTCTCAACTCTTAGATACGCTCAATAAAATTGGGGGTTCAAATGGGGTCGGTAGGGTAGATCTGGTTGAAAATAGATTTGTAGGCATGAAATCAAGGGGTGTTTATGAGACCCCGGGCGGCACAATATTGCACGTGGCGCATAGGGCTCTTGAGTCACTAACAATGGATAGGGAAGTTATGCATTTAAGAGATTCCCTCATCCCTAAAATCTCTGAGCTCATCTACTATGGTTTTTGGTATTCTCCGGAGATGGATATGCTAAGAGCCGCAGTGGAAGAATCCCAGAAGAATGTAAGCGGTGGAGTAAGGTTAAAGATATATAAGGGTAATATAATAATCGCCGGAAGGCGCTCCCCCTATTCGCTCTATCAAGAAGACCTTGCGACTTTTGAAGAAGACAGCATTTATAATCAAGCCGACGCTACCGGGTTTATTAAGCTTAATGCCTTAAGACTCTCGGTTCAGAAGCTCGTAGATAAAAAAGGGTAGTGCAGCGGCTCCTCCATGAAAGCATCAGATTTTGACTACTACCTGCCCGAGGAACAAATTGCATACCACCCAGTATCTGAGAGACAGAACTCTAAATTGCTTCTTCTAAATAGGATTGACGGTAAAATAAGTCACAATAAGTTTTATGAACTTCCTGATTTCCTTAACCCGGGAGACCTACTTGTACTTAACAACACAAAGGTTATTCCCGCCAGGCTGTTTGGAAAAAGGGCATCCGGCAAAGAGATTGAAATTCTTCTTGTTGAGAAGTTAAACGATACAAAATGGACATGTTTGGTAAAGAATCCCAAAGATAATCTTGACGTTCTATTTGATGCAGAGCTCAGAGGGAAATTGCATTTAAGCGAAGAGAATGATTGGGTCATACAATTTGAAGAGAATGCCAAAAATTACTTAGCCCTTTATGGTAAGATGCCGCTTCCTCCATACATAAAACGAGAACCCTGTGATGCTGATAAGATTTCTTATCAGACAGTGTATGCGGATAACGAGGGCGCAATTGCCGCACCTACCGCCGGGCTACATTTTACCCATGAACTCTTAGATGACCTTAAATCTAAAGGGGTGGAGATAGAGTATGTTACACTGCACGTAGGCATTGGTACTTTTAAACCTGTAAAAGTAGAAAATATTAAGGATCATAAAATGCACGAGGAGTATATATCCGTCCCGGAGAATGCGGCCTCAGCAGTTAATAAAGCTAAAGCTGAGGGGAGACGGGTGATTGCGGTTGGGACGACTGTGGTAAGAACACTTGAATCCTCGGTAAACGAAAGCGGCAAAGTGGTATCTCGCTCCGGGCAAACTGATCTTTTTATTCTGCCCGGGTTTAAATTCAAGGCGGTTGATGCATTAATTACAAATTTTCATCTCCCACGCTCAACGCTTCTGATGCTTGTTTCGGCTTTTTCGAGACGTGAGTATATATTTAAAGCATATGATGAAGCCAGGGAGAAGAATTACCGTTTCCTTAGCTACGGCGATGCAATGTTCATTAACTAATCGCAAGACAAAAACTAATTACAGGACGGAAACTTGCAGATAGAAATAGATAGAATAGCGTTTGGAGGGGCGGGTATTGCAAAGAAGGATGGAAAGGTCTTCTTTGTAAAAGGAGGGCTTCCCAAGGATGTCTTGGAAATAAATATCATAAAGGATAAGGGGAATTACGCGGAGGCTGTTATAGCTAGCATTATTAATCCTTCTCCTGACCGGGTGAAGCCAAAATGCCCTGTATTCACTTTGTGCGGTGGGTGTCAGCTGCAAAATTTAAACTATCCGGCACAGATCAAAGAAAAAGAGCATATTCTAAAGGAAACGCTGGGCAGGCTAGGCGGTCTGCACGATGTAGAGATAGAGCCAATTGTAGCCTCCCCAAGCGAGTTTGCGTTTAGAAACAAAGTCACTCTTTCAACCTGGTTTTATGACGGCAACTGGCATATAGGCTATAACCAAAAGGGGAGCAACAGAAAGGTTGCGATAGAATCCTGTCCTATTTCAACTGATATTGTCGACAAAACTATTAGGCGGTTATCAGAGGTCCTGGCTGCAATCGGTGATCGTCATTACCCACTTGAGAAAATACATATTTCTTCAAACGGAGTTAGGTCTCAGATAACTTTCGTCCCTGCACATGGCAGAAGAGGGGATCTTCTAAAGACACTTCTTAAGCATCTTAGGAGACATCAGGAGACCGAGAATGTTTCCGTAAGCGGTGCGGGAGAGGCCGGATTTGAATTTAGTATTCTCGATAACAAATTTATGACTACGCCCTCGGCATTTACTCAGGTCAATGCCGGAGTTAACGAGTTAATGATTAAAACTGTTCTAGAGTGGTCGGAATTAAACAGTGAAGAGACAGTGCTTGATTTATATTCGGGCATTGGCAACTTTTCAATTCCTCTTGCTCGCCAAGCAAGGGAGGTTCTAGCTGTAGAGATAAGCCACAATTCAGTCAAACTTGCTAGAAAAAGTGCCCAAGCAAATTCTGTTAATAACATAGTTTTTCGAAATGCTACCTCAGAGGATGCCGTAGAAATATTAAACCAAGAGGAAGAGACCTTCGATTTGATAGTGCTTGACCCTCCAAGAGAAGGGGCAAAGGAAATCATAGATGGATTGGTTGGCCTGTCCCCTAAGAAAGTAATCTATATATCATGCGATCCCGCAACTCTAGCAAGGGATTTAAAAAAGTTCGATGAGCTTGGTTATAAGGTTATCAAAGTGCGCCCGTTCGATATGTTCCCACAGACCTTCCATATTGAATCAATTGCAATGCTCTCTAAATAATATTAATTCCTAACTATTATGTGTATATGGCGCTCGCAATAAATAATAATATTGGATTGGGTATTGATGCTACTGTCTTCTATGTCCGGCAAACAAGCTCTAACCTTTATAAAGTCGAGCTAAATATGTTTTAGCAACAAGGATCAGGTACATTTTTTGTGCCCACGCTCAAATGCCAAAAGTGATTTTTGGTGAGGATGTCAATATTTGGAATGAAACGAATTTGCCCTATATAATGTGGCGGAAAGTTATATCACGATAGGTGATATTCGGTATAGAACTTCACGAATTAAGGTGAATATGAAAATTCTATTAGGTATTCAGGGTACCGGAAACGGTCACATATCTCGCTCCAGGGAGCTGCTTAAATACCTGGCCAAAAAGGCTGAAGTCGATGTGCTTGTTAGCGGCAGGCATCATGAAGTTGATATGGAAATTGAAGTTAAGTATGAGCTGGACGGGTTGGGATTTATGTTTGGGAAAAGAGGCGGGATTGATTATTGGAAATCAATTAGATATATGAGTCCATACAAATTGCTCTCAGATATATATAAACTGCCTGTAGATGAATACGATCTTGTAATAAGTGATTTTGAGCCAATAACCGCGTGGGCTTCTAAACTTAAAGGGAAGCCGTATATGTGTGTTTCCCACCAATCCTCATTCCTCTCTCCCAAAATACCGCGGCCGGATCATAAAAACCGTTTTCAACAATTCGTCATGCAGTGGTATGCGCCGGGGTCTAATTCGATCGGGCTCCATTTTAAAGAATACGATGATTTCATTTATACTCCGATCATACGAGAAGAAATAAGGAATATAGATGTAAAAAACAGTGGGCACTATACAGTGTATTTACCCTCTTATGATGAGAGGTACATAATTGAGAATCTGAAAAAAATTGATGTTCCCTGGGAGATATTTTCAAAACATTACAAAGGAGAGCCGTTTACAGAGAATAATGTGACGGTGTATCAGGTAGAGAATAGTAGATTTGTTAAAAGTCTTTCAAGCTGTGATGGTTTACTCTGTAATGCCGGTTTTGAAACACCTGCGGAGGCCCTATATTTAGGGAAAAAACTAATGGTAATTCCTATGAAGAATCAGTATGAGCAAGAGTGTAATGCAGAGGCTCTTAAAGGATTGGGAATAGCCGTAATAAATGAAATAGGCCAGGATTTTCATAGCAATCTAAGTGATTGGATTAATTCTTCCTATGTTTATCAGGCGAACTATCAAAACAATCTTCCTGAAATTGTGGATCATATTCTTGATTTTCAGCTTATATCAGAGGGTGCAAGTTAAATTTTTAATGAGGTCCTATTTGTTGGAGCTATTTCAATAATTCTCGGTCTATTAATGCTTCTCTAAATAATTTGAAAATAATGAGAGACTTACAAGTTTTTCGGCAATGTTTTTATATAT
>DAOVUC010000230.1 GCA_030632765.1 Candidatus Dadabacteria bacterium | reverse complement strand
AGTGCCTGCGGATAAAACAGCCTTTGGAGACAGAAGCGCGCCATATAACATAGAGATAAACTCCGCATGGCTTGACCCAAATGACTCAGAGCGCAATATATCCTGGACAAGGGAAAACATGCAAAAATTTAGAAAGTTCTCTACAGGTGATGCCTATCTGAATCACACTGGATTAAATGAAGAAGGGGAGGATCTAGTAAAACGCACTTACGGCTCAAACTACGAGCGTCTTCGGCAGATAAAGAAAAAGTACGATCCGGGGAACCTTTTCCGTATTAATCAAAATATTAAGCCGGCCTAATTTGTATTAAATCTTCTGCTCTACTTTTAGAGTTCTGAGACGGTTAATTGCGGCTGCGAGTTCTATTTTTCTAAACTCTGCATAATCGCCTGATAATCTGGGGTCTAGAACGTCAAGCCCTGCTCGTCCTATGTCCAGCATTACGAGACTCGTTATTTGTCTTAAGGATTTTTTGCCGTTCATATACTTTTTGGCATACTGTATGGCGTCGCCAATCGCGTTTGTCTGGCTAGTTGCCACAAGCTGCTCAAGTGCAATAAGATTAATATCATGAATCCCAAAGATTATAGTATGAATCCCCCTGTTAGATATCTTTATATTGCGCTTCCCCTTGCTTGCATCCAGACTCTGTGATAAGGGAATCCGCTCTCTCACAGTGCCGAAATACCCGTCCGATTCAACTGTACGTCCGGTGGAATAATGCTGGACTATCTCTTTTGCCTCCAGGGTAACATCCTCAGCCCTGTAATCTGTCATACGGATTACAAAATCGGCAATATCAAAATAGTCCCCGGAGCCCCCGATAACAAGTATCGACGATATCATATACTCTCTAAAAAGTGGCTTTGCCTTGTCTATATATGGTGTAATGGGCTCATTTTCTTTAGATACCAGTTTCTGCATACGGTGATCGCGGATCATAAAGTTTGTAGCTGAAGTGTCTTCATCTATCAATAGCACATCCGCTCCAACTTCGACAACTTCTAGAATATTTGCAGCCTGTGATGTGCTCCCGCTTGCGTCTTCTGTAGAAAAAGAGACGCTATCTTTATTAAAAGGCAGGTTTTTTATAAATGGCGATATGTCCACATTGTGCACGCTTCTTCCGTTCTCAGCCCTTATTTTGACCGAATTTGGATTGCTTACTACGTATTCACGGCCGTCTCCGGGGATGTGGTTATAGATACCCAGCTCTATCGCGTTTAATAATGTGGATTTGCCGTGATAGCCGCCCCCCACAATGAGCGTTATGCCTCTGGGGATACCCATACCTGTAATCTGTCCTTTGTTGGGTAGCTCAACGTCCATTTTTAAATTATCAGGAGATAGAAAGGGGATTGCTTTATCTTTTTGTAAGGGGAGGGCACTTACCCCTGATTGCCTGGGGAGTATACTTCCTTCGGCGACAAAAGCGATAAGCCGCAAGTTCTCAAGTTCTTTCCTTAGGAAATCAGCATCTTCTGAAGTTTTAATATGTTTATATAGCGCTTCCACGTCTAAGTTCTTAAATAATAGAGAGTCTCTAATTATATGAGGAAGTTCATCAAAGAAAATAGCCTCTGCTATGAAACCTGCTACTTTCCTGCCAAATGCGGGAAGTCCCACTGTAAACCGTACCTCTACATAAGATTCATTTACAAATGCGGACGTGCGCTCAAGTATCTCCTGCCCCGGATTGTCTATAGAAATAAGACCGCTTTTCCCCGAGCCCCTACTGCCTTTTGAGAATTTGTTAATTGCCTCGTGGAATTTACGCGTAATAAAATCCCTGAGAGCGATCTCGCGTGATCTACTCAAATACGTGTCAGCGGGGAACCCCGCTATGTCTTGCCCGACTCTTACCCGCACTCCGCTGGGGAGTGCAAAGGGGTCTCCCTGCACATGGTCTATATATAGGGTGTATTCACTAAACTTGTATTCACCCTCGAGCTCCTTGTAGGATTTATATCCCTTTGTGTCTATACTCTGTAATATACTCTTGAGTTCAAAATGTGCTTTCATAATTTCGAGGTTGCTCTTAGTTTGGATGTCGTCAGTAATTATCCTGTTTGTAATGAACTATCAAAGAATCTTGTCAATTTATAGTTGTTAAAAATCAACACTTTAAACCTCTTTAGGAATGTTGAATATAAATAAAAATTATACTGCATAATTGTTTTCCAGCTGGATTAGGGTTAAGCTGAGATGATGCCTGAGCCCGGGGGAGTAGATATTCCAAAACGCGGTACCAGTCTGTTTTTATACATGGCAGTATCCATTTCCTCACTCGGCGGGATGATATACGGTTACGATCTCGCTGGGGTAGCGGGCGCAATACTTTTCATTAAAAAGGAGTTTCATCTCTCCCCCTTTTCCCAGGAGCTGGTACTGAGCTCTGTTCTCTTCGGGGCAATGATAGGAGCCGCGCTCGGAGGCAGACTCACGGACAGGCTGGGGCGCCGTAAGATCCTGATTATTAGCGCGGTGATTTCATTCATCGGAGTCCTGGGCACGGTATTGGCTGACGGTGTATTGTCGCTGATAATTGCCAGAATAGTAGTCGGTATCGCTTTTGGTATTCTTTCTTTCGCTGTACCGCTTTACATCTCCGAGGTATCCGCTCCGACTAACCGCGGCAAGCTCGTATCGATTTTTGTCTTTGCCATCCTCAGCGGGGTGCTAATCTCCTATCTCGTGGATTATTTCTTTTCAGCTTACAGCCAATGGCGTCTTATGTTCGCTGTGGGTCTAGTACCTGCAGTCTTGTTGTTTGTAGGGATGTTTTTCCTGCCGGAAAGCCCAAGGTGGCTTCTCAAGCACGGCTATGATGATAAGGCCAGAGGCATACTTGCGCGCATAAGGGGGACAGCCCAGGTCGATCAGGAGTTGTCCTGTATTAAAGATATTCTAAAGCAGACGAAGCCCGACTGGCACGAATTGATAGGTCCTGTGCTACGCCCGGCGCTGGTGCTCGGTTTGGGCCTTGCTATGATAAGGCAGCTTACCGGTCTTTCTCTCGCTACTTTTTACGCGCCTACTATCTTTGAGCTTGCTGGTTTCCATTCGGCGTCGACCGCGATACTCGAGACCGTGGGCATGGGTATCGTGTTCGTTGTTATGTCCGTTGTGGCGATGAATCTTATGGACAGGCTGGGGAGGAGGCCGCTGATGCTTTTGGGACTGGCGGGAATGTGCGTCGGACTGGTTGTACTGGGAATAACTTTTTATCTTCAAAAAACCGGCGGAGGGCTCTTGGGCTATCTGTCTGTAGCGAGTCTCATCTTTTTTGTCGCCGCGTGGACTATAGGACCCGGAACCGTGGTTCAGCTTGTGATTTCGGAGATATATCCCCTTAGCGTAAGGGCGATTGCTATGAGCGCGGTAACCGCGGTTATCTGGGCTACTTACCTGATTGTCACGTTGTCCTTTCTTAGTTTAATTGAACTATTGGGAAGACCGGACACTTTCTGGCTCTATGCGGTAATGTGTGTGGCGTCTTTCGTCTACGTATATTTCTACATGCCGGAGACAAAGGGGCTCAGCCTAGAGGAGATCGAAGAGCATTGGCACAAGGGTAAAGGCACACGGGAAAAGTGAAGTTTGTATATATTACTTCAATACTACACCCGTGACTTCTCTATATT
>DAOVUC010000137.1 GCA_030632765.1 Candidatus Dadabacteria bacterium | reverse complement strand
GGCACAAAGACGGCAAGCTTAAGCCGCTTCCGGGCAGTCCTTTCCTCGCAAATGGATCAGGAATTAACAACAGTACAAACGGTAAGCTCGGACCAAACGACATAGATACACCGATAATTCTGAGCGCCGGCGGCAAGCGCCTATTCGCCGTAAACGGGCATACAAATACCATAGCGGTATTTGGTGTCATGGACGATGGATCACTTGAACACATAGAAGGATCTCCATTCTCATCCCAAGGCACTGGACCTGTAAGTCTGGCCATCTCAGGCGATGTGCTTCTTGTTGCTAACCGCAACGAAGACCCTCATCAGTTAGATGCACTCCAGGGCGGAGTGCTCGCTAACTATGCAAGTTTTAAAATCAATGACAACGGAAGCCTCTCATTTATCTCCAAAGTGGAAATCGAAGACGGGCAAAAGCCCACTCAGGTTTACGTATCCGACATTAACGATAAAGTAATATTTGGAAATGATTTTCAGGTCGACGCGGATTTTGACGGCGATGGCAGTGTATCGAACCTGTTCAGCAAAGAGCCGCTTGTTCGAGGACAAATCCAGGTATTCAAACTAGATTCAGAGGGAAACCTTGTAAAGTCTTTTAAAACCGCAATGCCAGAGACTGCAGAGCCTGCTCCGGATGTTCCCTCTCTCCCCCTCGGAATATGGGGGCATCCTACGAAGAACCTTCTCTATGTAGGTTTAGTAACACGAAACGAGCTCGGCGTCTTCAGCTATAATGTCAACGATATCTTAAAGACTAAAGGTCCTGACCAGAACAAATTAAAGTTTATTACAGCGGTACCCAATAGCGGACAAGACATCTGCTGGATCCGTACAAATATAGCCGGGACCAGGCTCTATGCAGTCAACAATCTGCCGCGCGAAGGCACAAAGGACACGTCAAGCACAATCACAGTATTTGATATATCAGGAAATAACGCCGAAAAGCCTATTGAGATTGGGCGTGTGGGCATCCCCATGTCTGGTGGGACGTTCGTCAATAACAGGAATGCAAAACAGCCTGACAGCACAGCATCTCAGTTAGATTTGGATCCGACAAGAAATTTCCTCTACGTAATAACTCAACGCATCAATCAGACCCACAAAAATACTTCCAAGGAAGGCAATATACTTCACACATTCAAGATTGAACCCTCGGGCAAGCTAAAAGTTGTAAGCTCACGGAAGCTTGGACAGGACGGCGTTCACACCGACTCACGTCCCCAGGGAATTTTGATATTGGATAATTAATTGATGAGAGTCGAAGTTTGAAAATTATGAAGCCCTGTGCTTTCAGAACGAAAGACACGGGGCTTTTTTTGATTCCACTTGCCTGTCATAAAACAATATGAAACTTATACTATTCTTACTGATCTTATTTTAAAATACCTGATACAGGTGATTCTCATTGTCTCTAGGTTAAAAAAAGTGTATAAATAGCTAGGGAGGGTCTTTATAATGAGCGAAACGAATTTAGAAACCAAAGAGATCGAATCATCTAAGTGGAATAGCCTAAAACAACAGCTTGCAGGTGATTTACACTACAGCCACACTATGCGCACGCTATATGCAACTGACGCGTCATCATACAGAATGCTTCCTATGGCGGTTGCGCTCCCCAAAACGCATGAGGATATAAGAGAACTCGTCAACTTCTCAATAGAGAAAGATATACCCCTTACGCCAAGAGCCGCGGGCACTTCGCTCTCCGGACAACCAATCGGAAGGGGAATAGTTGTAGACGTTGGGCGGCACATGAACCAGGTGCTTGAGGTGAATAAAGAAGAAAAATGGGTAAGGCTCCAACCCGGAGTCATAAGAAACGAACTAAACGAATATCTGGAGCCTTATGGCCTATTTTTTGGTCCTGAGACTTCTACACAGAACCGGGCCATGATTGGCGGTATGATGGGAAACAACTCTTGTGGAGCTAATTCTGTGGTTTACAGAGACAGCCGCAAACATCTGCTTGAAGTTAAGGGCTTTTTAGCGGACGGTTCTGAAGTAATCTTCGGGGAACTTACAAAAGAAGAGTTCGAAGCAAAATGTAATGGGGAGAAGGGTCTTCTTGAAACTAAGCTCTATTGTCAAATTAGAGATATCCTATCCGATCAGGGAAATCAGAAGGAAATTACAGCAAACTTCCCCAAAGAGTGCATATTTAGGCGTAACACAGGTTACGCTCTTGATGTAATGGCTAAAATGGAGACGTTTACCAAGGACGGTGAGCATTTTAATTTCTGCAAGCTAATTGCGGGCTCGGCAGGCACTCTGGTATTCATTACAGAATTAAAGGTAAATTTGGTGCCCCACCCTCCTGAGATCAGAACACTCGCTTGCATTAATTTTAAAACGCTAGATAACGCACTTAGGGCCAATATTACGATATGCAAGCACGACATAATGTCATGCGAACTAATTGATGACTATACAATCGAGTGCGCAAGAGAAAATCCGCTCCTCAGTGAAGAGCTTTTCTTCGTGAAAGACAAACCGGGGGCTGTGCTTATCGTTGAGGTTGCCAGGGATACAAAAGAAGAGGCAAAAGCGGATATTGAAAAAATAATAGAAGAGGTTAAGAAGACGGGCTATGGTTACCATTTCCCGATTGTCACGGGCGACGATGTGGATCATGTGTGGCATTTGAGAAATGCGGCCTTGGGAGTAGCCTCAAACGTCGAGGGTGATGAAAAACCCGCCACAAATATAGACGACTGCGCTGTATCAATAGATCACCTTCCTGACTTCATTATAGACGGGGATGCGTTACTTAAGAAATACATCCTGCCTGTAATGTATTACGCTCACGGAAGCGCCGGAGAGCTCCACATTACGCCCTATTTCAACACAAAAACCAAAGAAGGAATCAAATTATTCAGAGATATTACATTTGAAACTGCCAAGATAGTAAAGAAACACAAAGGGTTTATTTCAGGTGAACATGGAACCGGTTGGTTACGGGGCGAGTTCACTGAGTTTATGCTGGGCGAGAAGATTTACAGCCTAATGAAAGATATTAAAACCCTTTGGGACCCGCAAGGAATTTTTAACCCCACTAAGATAGTAAACGCCCCAAGAAATAATATTAACCTGAGATACGATGGAGACTATAAGGAACCTCGTTTTGAAACCGTGTTTGATTTTGGCAAGGAAGGTTTTGTAGGACACGCCGAGAGGTGTAATGGCACCGCAGAATGTAGGAAAACAGAACACGCCGGCGGCACTATGTGCCCTTCTTATATGGCCACCCGTGATGAAATGCATGTAACCCGCGCAAGAGCCAATATGCTAAGGGAAATATTCACACGTTCAACTGACATTGATCCTTTTCAGAATGAGGAAATACATGATGTGCTCGACCTTTGCCTGTCTTGTAAAGGGTGCAAGTTCGAGTGCCCATCAGATGTGGATATTGCCAAGTTAAAGGGAGAGTTTTTACAGCATTACTACGATAAGCACGGAGTGCCAATGCGCTCTAAAATGATTGCGAATTTTAACAAATTCGCAAAACTCAACTCCATTTTCCCACAGGCTTATAATTTTATGTTCAGCAATTCAATTACCGCCCCTATAATTAAAAAACTCACAGGCTTTGCGGCAAATCGTTCAGTCCCCCCTCTTTCCCTTCAAACTACAAGGAACTGGTACAAAAAGAATAAAGGCTTCTTGCAATCTGGAAATAAAGGAAAAGTCTATATATTCTGCGACGAATTCACCAATTACTTAGATGCCGAGATTGGTATTACGATGATTAAGTTGTTAGACAAGCTCGGATACTATCCTGAGGTGATTGAGCATGACGAAAGCGGGCGGGCGCATATTTCCAAAGGTCTAATCCGTGACGCGAAAGTTATTGCCAATAAGAATCTCAGGATTTTCAAAGACTTGATTACTGAGGAAACTCCGCTAGTTGGTATAGAGCCCTCAGCTGTGCTCAGCTTTAGAGACGAATACCCTGATCTGGCAGAAGATGATGTAAAAAAAGCTTCAAAGGAGATTGCTAAACACACCTACTTATTTGATGAGTTTATTTCAAGAGAAATCGACAAAGGGAATATAACAGCGGACAGTTTCAATAAAGATGAGAAGCAGATTATATTCCACGGTCACTGTCAACAGAAAGCCCTCTCAAGCCTTGACCATTCAAAGAAAATGCTGTCCATTCCTGAGAATTACAGTGTTGATCTCATACCTTCGGGGTGCTGCGGGATGGCTGGTTCATTTGGATACGAAAGTGAGCATTTCGATATATCAATGAAGGTAGGGGAACTAGTGTTGCTCCCGACGGTCAGAAAACACGGGGAAGAGGTTCTCATTGTAGCTCCGGGTACAAGCTGCCGCCATCAAATCAAAGACGGCGCCCAGAGACATGCCTACCATCCGGCTGAAGTCCTCTGGAATGCGCTTAAATAGACTATTAAGATGAAACTTAAACGGCAAGCAGATCAACCCATACTTTGATAAAATTAAATCTTCGTTCGTGATTTAAAAACTGGCGTATTTGACGATACGCTTACCGTTGAGGACTGCAATCCACTTGAAAAAGGTGCAAGGGATGAGAAGGTTTACGTCAGCGGAATCGGCACTGCGAAAGATGAGACTGCAGTGTTGATTTCCTTTTAGCCGGGCAAAAAACTCAGAAATTTATATAAAGATCCTTACACCATCTTTACCCTGCACCCCCCATATACCCCAATTGACTCTTCCGGCCTAATTGGGGTATTCCCATTTTCAGTAAGCCCGAATAGGTGTGAGCATATAGTGCTTATACTGCCCCTATTAAGAACATAGTAGGAATGAGGGAGGATACAGGATACATGATTCGGGATGCAGGATTAAAAGATGAGACCCTGAAGTTTAGGTATAATGAGCTAATGAGCCGAGGCTAGTTGTGTTCTTGCCGTTAGGCAAGGTCGTCCAGTTCTTGCGCACGCTCGGAACTGTAGTTCAGGGTGACAGATAACTTCAAATCCCCTCTAACTCCCCTTTAAAAAAGGGGAGGATGAAAAAATAAAAGAAAGATTTCTCGCGGAGCCTGTCCTGAACTTGTTTCAGGGTTCGAAATGACAATAAGGAATGAAAGGGAGCTTCGGCTCCTTTTTTTGCAGACAGTGCCTGCTTCCATAAGAGTCTGCGTATCTCATCTGCGATATGGAAAGTTTGGAAAAACTAGATTCTGAATCGATGGGGTGCGGTACATTATCCCGTCATTGAACCGACGGCACGGGCTGAGATTAGAGAAATATCATCTTTGGAACAAAGGGGGGGCAAAGGCTCAATGCCTGCCCCCCTTTGGGTTATTACTATAAGTACAAATCAGGTCTTATGGAG
>DAOVUC010000150.1 GCA_030632765.1 Candidatus Dadabacteria bacterium | reverse complement strand
GCCTATAAAAGCTGTAATTATTCCAACTGGAATTTCAACCGGAGAGATAATAGTTCTGGACACCGTATCAGCAGCGGTTAAAAATGTAGCTCCTAAAAGAAAAGAGCATGGCAGGATAATTCTATTATCCACTCCCAATACCATTCTCAGAATGTGAGGAATAATAAGTCCAACAAACCCGATCGGGCCGGTTACTGAGATTACAGCACCCGCTGCAAGGGATGTTGCAAAATAAATTTTCTTTTCCATGCGCCTGACGTTTACGCCTAGCGATGATGCTACATCATCGCCGAGACCAAACAAGTTCATATCTTTTGTTGAAGATAGCAATATTAAGCATCCGGGAATTACAAATATAAGAGTTTTCCAAACTGTATCAAATCCAACTACATCCAAACTACCCATGATCCACCGCATTGTCTGAAGTGACTCAGTAAAGGTGGAAAAGAACTGTATAAACATCACTACTGCCGAATACAGAAAGTTAGCTACCACACCTGCAAGAAGTAATCTTCCTGTAGCAACCACTCCTCCTACTTTTGAGACTGAATATACAAAAAGCATTGTCAGTATAGAAAAAATAAATGCGGAAATTGAAACCATAGAGAATCCCAACAAACCTACTGCAAGGCCTGACCTTAAAGCTAATAGCGCTCCTAGAGATGCCCCGCCCGAGATTCCAAGAGTAAAAGGTGATGCCAGAGGGTTTCTGAAAAGCGCCTGAAGAGCTGCTCCCGTAATTGCCAGAGCGCCTCCCGCAATTGTCGCCATAAGCACTCTTGGGATTCTTATTTTAAAAAAGATTGTTTTAGATAATTCATCAAAATTGGTAAAGGCCTCAAGAGGCCCGATGCTGTATGTCCCGGTGAATATAGCTATCGAAGCTACAATAATCCATAGAATGAATAAGAGTCCTACCGAGATTAAAAATTTTCTATTCGTACTCATATTGTATAAACCAAACCCGCTCTCTTCATTAACAACCGGAAAGGTAGGTTATTGATTAGGGAAAACAAATACCCTCCCATTTTCCTTTCGTACTATTACCTCGATTCCGTAAGCGGTGCTCAGTGTCTCGTTGTTAATAATCTGATCCGCTTTTCCGTGAGCCAGAACCTCTCCGTCTTTAAGTATCATAATTTCATCAAAGTAGAATAGAGAAGAGAATATATCGTGGGTAGCGGCAAGTACTGAAATTCCTTTTTCTTCTTTAAGCTCCCTCAGTATATTCATAATCTCAGTTCTATGCTTTACATCAAGATAAGTTGCCGGTTCGTCTAAAATCATAATCTCGGGTTCTTGTACAAGCCCTCGCGCTATCGACGTAAGTTGTCTTTCGCCTGCCGAGACTTCACTTATCAACCGATCTTTTAGATGGATTATGCCCACGGTTTCCATGGCTCTTTTGGCTACTTCTTTGTCTTGTTCTCTTTCAAATTCGAATCTGCCAATATATGGGGCTCTTCCCATTAGGACAACTTCGTTTACTGTGAACGGAAACGCAAACATGGGGTCCTGGGGAATATATGCGATTCCCTTTGCAATTTCTCTTCTATCCATTTTAGAGAGAGCTTTATCGTTAAAGAGCGCCTCTCCCCTTTTTGGTTTCAATACTCCGCACAGGATTTTAAGGAGAGTCGATTTCCCTGCCCCGTTTGCTCCCAAAATCCCTACCATTTTGCCCGGGTCAATTGATAGGTTAATTCCATTTAGAACGTCGGTTCCGTTATAAGAGAAGCCGAGGTTGCTGCAATTAATTATTGTTGCCATATTTTTCTTTTATTTCAGGATGGAGAATCTCAGCTAATACCCTGGCGCCATCGACAATTCTTTGGCTTGGATGGAGCAAGAAGGTGCTCGAAAGTATAAACACCTGGTCGTTGCTGACAGCTTTAGAGAGTTTAAGATTTGCCCAGGTATTTAATATTTCAGCTTCCCTATCAAGCTTCTCATGATTAACTTCGACGATTACATCAGGGTCAAATGAGAGGATTGCTTCCTGAGTAATCTTGATTGAAAGTCGATTGTTTTTTACTACGTTCTCCCCTCCTGCCAATACAAGAAGCTCGTTTATATAATTATCTCTTCCTATTACATATATGTCCTCTAGTGTTCCCGGACTTCTGCCGACAACTATAAGAACTTTCTTTTTTTGCTGGTCCTTTGTAAATTCTTTAATTTCGTTTAGATTGGATTCGATATTATTTCTTAAGCTTTTCGCCTCTTGATCTTTGTTGAGCACAACGCCGAGATCAGAAATTGATTTAAGTATATCGTTGATAGAGTCGTTGCTGTCGACGACGTATGTTTTTAGCCCGAGCTCTCTTATCTTTTCACCAAATATGGTGTCCTGATCTTTCATAAGCACAATGAGATCAGGTTTTAACGAAATTATTGCCTCGTAATTTGGGTTTATCCAACCACCGATCTTAGGCAGCTCTTTTGCCTCGGGGGGAAAATCATCATAAATAGTTACTCCCACAATGTTGTCGAATTCACCGAGCGCGTAAATAACTTGAGTCAAATTGGGAGATAAGGAAACAATGCGCTCAGGGCTATCATCTGAGAAACTATATAAGCATGTTATAAATATAAAAAATGCAGTTAAGAGTCCTCTGAAAAATGTCTTTCTTATCATTGATTATCCCGAAAATAGTTCAATCTGCATATAATTCCTTAGATTAATAATTGAGTCAGGAGGCGGGGTATACCCTTTGATTACTTCCGGGTGAATGGCTTTTGCCAGAATTTCAAGCCCATCCACAATCCTAGGTCCCGGTCTGCTGAAGTATGAATTAGCATCGACTAAATAAATTTGCCCTCTAGTTGTTGCAGGAAGAGAGAACCACTCGTCTTTTGAAGATACTACGTCTAATTCATTTAGGGTTTTTTCTACATCAAACCCGCACGGCATTATAAAGAGCATCTGAGGGGCAAAATCCACAATTTCTTCCCACGTAACTTGAAATGAGGGCTCTCCGGGCTTTCCTATACCATTGTCTCCACCCGCGATTTCAACCATTTCGGGTACCCAGTGTCCACCAACGTAAGGAGGGTCAAGCCACTCCAGACAAAATACCCTGGGACGGTCTCTCTCGTTTCCAAGCAGTGATCTAATTCTCTCTACTCTGGCTTTGAGCTTATCTGTGATCTCAATTGCTCTTTCTTTCGTCCCGGTAGCCTCACCGATTGTAATTATCGTATCTAAAATTTCACTTATTGTTGTAGGCTCTAAAGAAACTGTTTCAGGTGTATGACCCAATACCTCCACAGCCTCCATAACCTGATTGCCTGACACAGCACATACTTCACATAGTTTCTGTGTCAGAATAATATCGGGGTTAGCTTCTTTAAGGGCGTCTTTATCGACAAGATAAGTGCTTTTTCCCTCGGCAGCGTTCTTAGAGACCAGACCATCTATTTCTCTACTCGAGAGCTTCTTGTGATCAAGAAAACTCATTATAACGGTCTTTTTCTCCTTAACCTCGGGAGGGTAATTGCACTCATGAGTTACTCCGACAAGGTTATCACCCAAACCCAGTTCATATACGATCTCAGTCGTGCTTGGAAGAAATGAACAAATGCGCATTTTCAACGCCCCCATCTTATTCTTTTTTAGGGAGAAGTAAGCTTAATTTACTTACCTCTCCCCATGTAATTATCATTAACCGGATTGCATATTTATGCAAATACTTACTGTGTCTGAAGGGTTGAGTCTACAGAACCCAATTGCTGGCTAATTCCAGTTATGAAGTATATATCTGCGCCAGTAAAGTTATCCCCTGGTCTGATTGCAAGTGATTGTACACCATCAAATAGTTGTGAATTAGAATCGTCTGCCCTAATTCCGGCAGGGAATGGAGTTATGTAAGGGAATGGACCCACCTGATCATTATTCGTATCAAGAACCGCTATTTGATCTGAGTTAAATAGTGTCGTAAAGAGCAATCCGTCTTTTATGGCTATATCTGTAGTGTTGTTCAACCCTGTAAGATCGGTGATTACAATTGGATTTGCGGGGCCATTGATTACTCTACCTTCTAGCAGATCAACTTTTAACAGCGCTCCAACAAGACCAAGGCCGGTATAGCCAAAACCATCAGATGTTGCTGTTAGATTATTTGGAAGACAGACATTGGAATTTTGCTGGCTTAAAGGGATATCAATTGTATCAAAAACAGTATCGGTTCCAATGTTAATCATATCAATTGAAGGTGGAAAACCTAAATCGCAGGAGAACTCAAAAGTTTCAAAGTCAAAAAGTATGTTCCCGTTATTTAAGGCATATAGCGTGTCGTCAAATAAGATCATATTGGACGTATTGGCTCCAGAAGCCCCTATGTTGCCAAGTAACTGGTTTGTGCCTCCTGTGAATACTGATATGAAGCCGTTTCCGTTTGGACTGAAATTTTCATCCAGGTTATTATTTGAGATATAGACTTTGTTATTAACTATTTTTACTCCAGCCGGTTCCTCAAAAGTGTTTGACGGTACATTAATAATATTTTGACAAGGTATAGTAATATCCTGATCTTCAGCACTAACTATCAATGTTTCACAATCTCCTGTCTGAATATTTACAACCGCAACACTTTGACCGGAGTTATTTGCCACATAGGCCTGTGTATCTCCGAAGAAATCCATAGAAATCGGATTTGAACCCGGGGGAACAACAATAGTTTCTAAAAGCTGAGGAGGATTCTGGATTAATTCAAAAATCTGAATGTTGTTTGAGAATCCATTAATGACGTATGCTCTACTGCCCCTGATCTTTATATCTGCAGGGACGCTTCCGAGTTGTGCCATATTACGTTCTACGGCATTTCTTAAAAGCGTTACTCCAACTATTGTATCCAACACTACATCCCCATTATTTGTTACGAGAACATTGAATAAATCGTTTGTGTTTCCTGTGAATGTCGGATCAAAGCTGCCGTCGGGGAGTCCAAATGTTGTTTGTGTTTCATCCGTGCTGAGGTTAGTTACTTCAATCGTGCTTCCCGGTGGTACTGAGCCTTGTGTTCCACCTACTTTGATTGTCTGATTTTGTCCGGCTCTTTCTGCAACTGCCAAGATATCACCTGTGGGAACAAAGCCTCCACTGTTACCCCCGCTGTCACAACCTATAAAAACTGCTCCGAATAAACCGAATAAAAAAACTGTCAATAAAATTCTCATTGTTAAGTCCTCCTTATTTTG
>DAOVUC010000001.1 GCA_030632765.1 Candidatus Dadabacteria bacterium | reverse complement strand
TGTCAATCTCTCAAGCTATATTTTAAGAAGACATGAAACTATACATAGATATATATATATTATTATTTATGAATCTTTATTTCTTTCTATTTATTTTACACTGTCTTTAGTTTATTACTTTACTATGGCTATAAGCAGTCTTCTCGTATATGAACCAATGGACAGTTTTCGGGATAAAAGGTCTTACTGGAAAGAATACTGCCGGTTTTACGAACAATATTGGGGAGGGCCTACCTCTCCCTACGGAATCTGGTTCGGGAATGAGTATGAAGCATATAGAAACGCCCTATCTTCACATCTGCAGATAGAGAAGGAAGAAATAGAAGACTGTTATTTTATGAAAGATAAGGATGGAAAATATTATATATCCCCGGTGTTCTCTAAATCTAATTCCTCACACTCGGAGAATATCATACCCCTTGATTGGTTTTTGTTGTTTAGCGAGGATGACAGAACATCACTTTATACTCATTGGGGTTTTAATGCAGTTCATTATGATACGCAAATCCAAACAGCGCTAGATAGAATAAATGAGGCTTTACAGATTTTATCCAACAGTTTTGAAAATTATGAAGAGGGTAAACTAACTTCTCTATTCTCGAATAATTTAAGTGTCATGAGTCAGGGTTTAAGCGATCTTCAAGCATGGTTTTCCGGTTTTGACAAATCTGGCTTTATTGTACTCAACTACGGAGAACTCTGCTCCTTTATGCATGCATCCACACTAAAAAATGAACAGTCAGTGGGTGAAATGTGGGAATTTCTTCATCTTTTGAGTAAAGGACAGCTGGAGGATGCTTCTACATCACTTAGGATATTGTTCCAAAAGTGGGAAGATATAAGGACCAAAACCTCAGGCAATATCGACAAATCAACCGTTCAATAGCCCTATTTTTCCTAATTATCTTAGCTTTTCCTATCAAAACCCCAGTTTATATCCTTTTACTCGATATATTTAACCAATTGTAAGATGCTAGTATCACAACATATTTTGTTATCTGGAATATTATTTTAAGTATTTTACTTAAATCTGAAACCAAATCTTAATCGTATTAGTTTATATGAATATCATCAAAGTTGTCTAGATGCATCTATTATGCGCAAACATACATCTAATTTAGAAGGAGAGGAAAATGCTAAAAAACCCAGAATATAGTCAAGCATTCGATGGTTACGAGCATGAGCAGGCAGAAACCCACATAGAATCAGTAGCAGAGAGCTTCACACATGAAGAATTAGAAGACACTGAGGACTATTTCGATGAGGAAACTCTAGAGACTGAGCAAGTTACTATAAAAGCTAAGAAACCAGAGAAAGAGATTGATCTCAAAAATCATGATCTTAGACTAGTAAATGCTTACTTCCAGGAAGTAAGCACTGAACCCTTATTAACTCCTGGGGAAGAATCGCTTGTTGCTGCGCAAATAAAATGCTGTGAGTCAAAAGCAAAAGAGGTTAAGGTAAAGATTGAAAATGCTATAGGCATGAGACTAGAAGATGATGCCGGGGACTTCGAGCATAAGGTGGATAATTACCTCCATAATGCGGCACGTTCATACAAGGATTCTAAAAAGCTAGGGGATATAAAAGAAGTCGCCCGTCTCAAGATGCTGGTAGGTGTTTATAGAGCGACCATGAATAAGGGAATGCAGCTTAGAAACAGGTTTGTTAAATCCAACCTTAGGCTGGTTGCAAGTATGGCTAAGAGGTATGCCGGGAGAGGCATCCCATTTTTGGACCTAATTCAGGAAGGGAATTTAGGCCTTATAAAAGCGGTCGAAAGGTTTGACCATACTAAGGGGTACAGGTTTTCAACATATGCATGCTGGTGGATTAATCAGTCTATGACGAGAGGGGTATTTAATCAAACGCGCACCGTAAAGATGCCCGCATATTTGCTTGAGAAAGCAGGCAAAGTTGGATACGTAAAAAGAATGCTAACAGAAAAAAATGAAAGAGAACCTGTTCCTGAGGAAATAGCCGAAAAGGCTCAGATGAGCGTAGAGAATGTTAAAAGAATTCTTGAGTCTAGCGGCAATAGAATCGTGCGTTTGGACACGCCCGTTTATGATGGGGAAAAATCAACTTATTTGGATTTTGTAGAGGATTCAAGCTCGCTTGTTGTAGACAGTATAATTGCTGAGATTTCAATACCCGGCAATATAAACAACGCTCTTCTAAGGCTGACCGAGCGGGAGCGCGACGTTGTTAAGATGCGCTTCGGCATAGGTTATGAGACCGCATATACGCTTGATGAGATAGGAAAGAAGTTCAAATTAACAAGAGAAAGAATAAGACAGATAGAGAAGAAGGCGCTTGAGAGAATCAAAAGGTCAAAATCAGCTCCAGTGTTAAGGAGTCTGATGGATGTTTACAATCATTAAGGCAAGTTAGTTTAAACCTGAATTTACGCTTATCCTCCTTTGCGGGATTCGGTTTAAGCGGAGATAATAAATACTGGAAATATGCCGTGCTGTTTGACGGTATATACAATATAAAGGGAGCCTAGGCTCCCTTTTTTGTTTCTGATTTATCTGTAATTGTCATCCTTTGGGTCCGATAATTTTATATACTACATCCTGCTATGTTATTATTTCCCCCTGGATCCGCAAATGAAAGCTGATGATATTCATAAAATCGTAAAAATTTTGGCAAGAGAGACGCCCAAATGGGATGTCCCTATTGTTACTCTTGTAGCTGAAACCTCTAAAGATCCGTTTAAGGTATTGATCTCCACTGTTCTTAGTCTCCGTACCAAAGATGAAACTACTGCCGAGGCAACTAGGCGTTTATTTAATCTTGCCGATAATCCTGCCGATATGCTGAAACTCAGCGAAAAAGAGATTATAAAGGCGATATATCCCGTGGGGTTTTATAAAACCAAAGCGAAGAACATTAAATCAATCTGCAGCGATCTTATTTTAAAATACGGCTCAAAAGTACCTGACGAAATAGATGAGCTTCTAAAGTTAAATGGTGTGGGGCGAAAAACCGCTAATCTGGTTGTCACGCTCGGTTATGATAAAGCAGGGATTTGTGTGGACACCCATGTCCATAGAATCTCAAACCGCTTTGGTTACATAAAAACCAAGACACCCAATGAAACTGAAGCGGTCCTTAGAAAGAAATTGCCGAGGGAACACTGGATCGACTACAACAGCCTGCTTGTGTCTTTCGGTCAGCACCTCTGCCGCCCGATTTCCCCTAAATGCTCCCAGTGTCCTGTCATAAAATTCTGCGATAGGATTGGCGTAACTACAAGCCGATGAAAATCTATATCAGTCATTCTGAATTTATTTCAGAATCTCATCCTTTTGTCTTTTATCTCCCCCTTAGAAAAAGGGAAACGGTTGCAAACAAGCGCGCAATCGGTCATCGCTATTTTAAATCTGCATGTCTGCTACCCTAGGACGTGAGATTACTATGTTCAAATCAAAGAGGGATTTATTTTTTGTCATTCTTGAGGAGCGAAGCGACGAAGAATCTCGTCTTTTAATCCGTCATTCCCAAACCCAATTAAAGGTGGAGGTGAAAAAACCCACGCACCCTGAGGCTCTCGCCTGCCTCGGCGGAGCTTAAGCGAAGACGGGAAGGGTGAAATCCTAAAGGTTCTGTCTTTCGATTGAACTCAGGACGATCGGGTTAAAATATATACATCCCGCATCCTGTCTTATTAATCCTCCATCATTACTGCATTAAATGTGCTAATTGTTTGACTATATTTTCATTCCAAATATACTTCATAGGCCTAAAGTTAAATATTCTATCTGGAGGATTTCAGGAGCTTGGAAACAGTAGTATTTTATGTATTTGCGGCGCTTGCGTTGGCGGGTGCGCTTCTGGTAATTTCTTTTAAAAATCCGGTATCAAGCGCGCTTTCTTTAGTTCTCACACTATTTTCAACCGCAGTGCTTTTTGTCCTCCTTCTTGCCCATTTCATAGCTGTTATACAGATACTTGTATATGCCGGGGCAATTATGGTTTTGTTCCTATTTACCGTAATGTTCTTAAACCTAAAACCTGAAGCTTTGAAGTTTGAATCCAAACATTTGCATTTTAAAGTGAGTGCGCTATTGGCTGTACTGTTTTTGGTTGGATATTTTGCGAGCCTGGGTTTCAAGAAGGGGCTTTTGTTAAGCAATATCGGTGCTTCTAATATGGATGGTTTTGGGACAGTAGAAGGTGTCGGAACCACTCTTTTCACCGACTATTTACTCCCCTTTGAGCTGACTTCAATATTGATATTAGTTGCAATTATAGGTGTTGTTGTTATAGCAAAGAAGAGGGCAAACTGAGTTGAGTGTATCTATTGAACATTATCTGATATTGAGCGCTATTCTTTTTGTAGTCGGCGCGTATGGAGTAATAGCCAGAAAAAATTTGATCATAGTCCTTATGTCACTTGAGCTAATGCTTAATTCAGCAAACCTTGCCTTTGTAGCATTCTCTAAAGCTCTGGGCGATATGACAGGGCATGTATTTATGATTATGTCTATTACTGTTGCGGCAGCTGAGGTTGCTGTAGGACTAGCGTTGCTTGTATCTGTATACTCACATAGAGAAACTCTTGATATAGATGTATTAAAGATTCTAAAAGGATAATTTGAAATGGTATTTTGGATAGTTCTGTTTCCTCTAATTGGAGCCGTTATAAACGGTCTTGTGTTTGCTTCCGGGTTCTGGAAGAAGGTTGCCGGCGGTGATGAGCGCACTGAAAACAGCATAGTCAATATAGTAGGCTGCGGCGCGGTACTATTATCAGCAATATTCTCATCAATATTATTCATCAGGTTATTGTCATTGGACCCAGCTGAGCGGCAGATTATAGAGAATTTATTTGTTTGGATACCTTCCGGCGATTTTTCCGTGAGCTTTGAGTTCATGTTCGACACGCTGTCCTGCGTAATGGCCCTTATTATTACATGGATCGGTTTCCTGATACACATATATTCAATAGGCTACATGCACCATGATAAAGCATATGCAAAATACTTTACATATCTCAATATCTTTGTTTTCTTTATGCTGGTTCTGGTTCTGGGCAATAATTTCCCACTTATGTTTGTAGGATGGGAAGGGGTGGGCCTGGCCTCATTTTTATTGATAGGATTTTGGTACGAAGATACAGAAAAAGCTTACGCCGGCAGGAAAGCTTTTATTGTAAACAGGATAGGGGATTTTGGCTTTATTTTAGGCATCTTTCTAATATTTCTTATATTCGGTTCAGTTAATTATCAGGAAGTTTTCGGCATGGCTCTGGATGCTTCTTTTATGGGCGCTGTCCCCGCCGCTGTTATTACTGCAATTGGGCTTTTGCTTTTTGTAGGAGCTGTCGGTAAATCGGCTCAGATCCCGCTCTACGTTTGGCTTCCGGACGCGATGGCGGGCCCCACTCCTGTAAGCGCTCTTATACACGCCGCGACAATGGTCACAGCAGGCGCCTATATGATGGCCAGGTGCAATGTCTTTTATTCCCAATCCACAACAGCCCAGATGGTGGTAGTATCTATTGCGGCTTTTACTGCATTGTTAGCCGCATCTATTGCCCTTACTCAAAACGATATAAAAAAGGTTCTTGCTTATTCCACTGTGAGCCAGCTTGGATATATGTTCATGGCAATCGGAGTCGGCGCATATGCCGCTGGGTTGTTTCACCTTGTAACGCACGCGTTTTTTAAAGCTCTCTTATTTCTCGGATCGGGAAGTGTCATTCATGCGCTTTCAGGTGAGCAGGATATTAGAAAAATGGGAGGGCTTAGGAAATTAATACCGATTACCGCTATTACCTTTCTAGTAGGCACTTTAGCAATTGCTGGTGTGCCGTTTTTATCCGGATTTTTCAGTAAAGATGAAATTTTAGCTGCTCTATATGACAGGGGTTATACAATTCACTGGATAATAGCGCTTATTACAGTTGTGCTAACAGCGCTTTATATGCTGAGGCTCTATCTACTCACCTTCGAGGGGAAAACAAGAGTGCCTGATAGTTTAAGACGATATATTCATGAGTCTCCCTATACTATGACTATTCCTCTTATAGTTCTTGCTGTGCTTTCTATCTTAGGCGGATATATTGGCGTGCCTGACTTTATGGGTAAAGTGGTTGGGCTCCATGATACTAATTTGTTTGAGCACTTTGTATCAAGCTCTATTCTTATTGATAATGCCAAGGAAGTCGGCCATCATCTGTTTGTGCACTGGGCCCTTGTAGGGTTTTCAATTGGCGGCGCGGCTCTGGGTATCGTAATTGCGTTTTATTTCTATTACATAAAGCCTTCGGCTCCTGAGAAAGTAGCTAAGGATATTGAGCCCCTTTACGAGGCTTCCTTAAATAAATGGTATGTTGATGAGCTATACAATTATATTTTCGTACAGCCCTTTTCCTATTTGTCGAGAAAGGCGTCTGATTTCGACCTTTATTATATAGATGGGTCAGTGAATGGGATTGCGAATATTGTAAAAGAGATGGCGCTAACATTACAGACTGCCCAGAATGGCGTTATAAGAAGCTACGCCACCCTTATGGCAATAGGCGCAGCAGTAATCTTAATTATCGTTATCTTATCGCAGGGTTTTTAAATTGTTAACCAAAGTTTTTGTACGTTACACATACTTCCTTCTAAGTAGAGCAATTTATAACTTCAGTCTTATTTACATAAAACTAATATGTGCTCAGTTGCAAACCGGTATCACTGCAATTTTCAGATACTAGAATTTTTTAGCGAAGTACGCAAAAGGAGGGATGAGGAGACCAAGAGTTTTATTATCTTCTGTAGAGATGCTCGGTACTGCACTTAGAATATCTTCTTTCTTTAATTTCTCAGCCTTAATTTCCAGTTCCTCTGAATTTGTATAAACAAATGCTGTTTCATCATCCTCAGAATAAATTTTTGTATCAGCCGAAAAATCATTTGTTTCCATAAACTGCTCTATTAAGGAATCATCAGGTGTACCGATGCTAAGCTTTGATACCAAGATTGGATTATCTTCATTTCCCTCTTCCGCAACACTAAACTTTACTAGTAAAAGTGGAATTGCAAGAATTAGCAAGGCAACTATAACATTTTTTGTCCAAATTGAGTTTCTCACACTCAATATAGATGGACTTTCTTACAAATAGGATTCAGATATTTATTTTATGGAATTCTGCAGCGGTTAGGAAAATAAAAAAAGGCGACAGATCTTAACAACCTGCCGCCTTTTTAAACTTTTATTTATCTTAAGAGTATTTTCTACTTTTTATACATCGTAGTAGAGCATGAACTCATAAGGTACCGGTCTTAATTTCATTGGGTTAACTTCGTTCTCCATTTTATACTCAATCCAGGTTTCAATTACGTCCTCTGTAAAGACATCGCCCTTTAGGAGAAACTCGTGGTCATCTTGAAGTGCTTTAAGTGCATCTTCCAGTGAACCCGGAACTGATGGAATACCGGCAAGCTCCTCTGGTCCCAAGGAGTAAATATCTTTATCTAGCGGATCGCCTGGGTTTATTTTCTTCTCAATCCCGTCGAGTCCTGCCATTAGCATCGCGGAAAAAGTGAGATAACCATTACACGAAGGATCGGGGAATCTAATCTCAAGTCTCTTTGCTTTAGGGCTAGGCGAGTACATTGGAATCCTGACTGCCGCACTTCTATTTCTTGCTGAATATGCCAGGTTAACAGGAGCTTCAAATCCCGGAACAAGTCTTCTATAAGAATTAGTCGTTGGATTTGTGAATGCGCAAAGTGCTCCAGCGTGCTTTAATATTCCACCGATATAATGCATTGCCATTTCACTCATTCCAGCGTAACCGTTTCCTGCAAATAGTGGTTTGTTCTTCTTCCATATTGATTGATGTACGTGCATTCCCGAGCCGTTATCGTCAAAAATCGGCTTAGGCATGAAAGTAACTGTTTTGCCGTGCTTTTTGGCGACATTTCTGCACACATACTTATACCACATCATCTGATCGCCCATTTCTACAATTGGAGCAAATCTCATGTCAATTTCCGCTTGCCCAGCCGTTGCAACTTCGTGATGGTGTGCCTCAATGGAAATTCCTAGCTTCTCAAGCTCAACTACCATTTCAGAACGTAAGTCCTGGAATGTGTCTGTAGGTGGAGTTGGGAAATATCCCTCTTTGTGACGGGGTTTATAGCCGAGGTTAGGATTCTCGTCTGCTCCCGAATTCCAGATACCCTCAACGGAATCTACAAAATAGTAGCCGGAATTTGGAGTTTGGTCGTACCTTACGTCGTCTAAGATAAAGAACTCAAGCTCAGGCCCGAAGTATGCTACATCCCCAATTCCTGTACCCTTCAAATAAGCCAGGGCCTTCTTTGAAATATTGCGTGGGTCACGCGAATAAGGCTCACGTGTAATTGGATCTACAATATCACAGATTAGAGCAACTGTTGGAATATCTAAAAACGGGTCAATCCTTGCTGTTGTTGCATCTGGAATAACAAGCATATCGCTTGTGTTAATTGATTGCCACCCTCTTATACTTGACCCGTCAAAACCTAATCCCTCTTCGAACATCGCTACGTCATATTCATTAACAGAAATACTGAAATGCTGCCACATACCTACGAAGTCTAGAAATCTGAAGTCCACAATAAGAACTCCATTATCTTTAATCATTTTTACTACATCTGCGGGCTTTTTTGGAAACATGCTAGCAGTTCCTCCTTTGCTTTTTGTCTTTTGTGTTGTGGGCATTATTGCCTATCCTCCTTAAGATAGTCAAGTCTATGATCTAAAGAGCGTCATCGCCTCTTTCACCTGTTCTTATCCTAATCACCTCTTCCATAGGTAAGACGAATATCTTTCCATCTCCTATTTTTCCAGTTTTGGCGCTATCAATTATAGCATCGATGACCTTGCTAACCATGTCGTCAGATACCACAATCTCAAGCTTTATCTTAGGCAAGAAATCTATTACATACTCTGCTCCTCTATAAAGCTCAGTATGTCCCTTTTGTCTTCCAAAACCTTTAACTTCAGTAACAGTAAGACCCTGAATCCCAATTTCTTTTAGGGATTCTTTCACATCGTCTAATTTAAACGGTTTAACAATAGCTTCTACTTTTTTCATGGGATTTTCCTCCTTACCATGAATAGTTGCAAAGAACATACCACTTTACGGATATCATTTCAATCAACAATAATAGGACATTACAGTAATGGGTATGAAAACAAGTGCCTAGAACTTAAGCACATGATGCCAAAAATTAAACATTTTTCTATTATAGGCAATGGTTATGATTTCGATATAGTTGAAAATTCTTAATATTTAGGGAAGATGCTTTTAGATTTTGCGCTTAATGGATACGTATTAATTAATAATCTATGATTGCTTTCTATATAGATCAGCAAACTCAGTTAGTTTGGCCAAATTTAGATCTGATATGACACAGTACTCTAAACCATGTTTTGTCCATTTAATAATGTTATATCCTCTATTTTGCATGGTTTTAGAATTTAACATGTCTTTTTCCTTAGTTGGGAGAATAAACAGGTTTATAATATGATGTAGTAAAATTCTCTATCAACATGATCTAAATAATACATTCAGATATGTTAAAGTACCTCTAATTATCAAGTCAGCAGTTAGTGGAGAAATTAATATGCCAGTAGAAAAAAATGTATTTGGTCAGGAATTAGGAACTTGCTGTACATCGCCAATGACAGGGTTTTACCGTGACGGCTGTTGCCGGACAGGCCCCGACGACTTAGGTTTGCACGTTGTATGTATAGAGGTAAGTCAGGAATTCTTGGAATTTTCAAAAGCCAAAGGTAATGATCTTTCAACTCCGAATCCGGATTTTGAATTCCCCGGCTTGAAACCCGGCGACCGGTGGTGTTTGTGCGCTCTTAGGTGGAGAGAAGCAATGGAAAATGGTATGGCCCCCCACGTATTTCTAACCTCAACTCACGAGTCGGCTTTGGAGGTTGTATCACTCGAGGACTTAAAAAAATATGCGATAGACCTTGCCTGATATTGGTGAAAATCATGAGTCAAGATTCAAACTGGAAAATGGGTGATAGAGTAGATGAAGTGTTTAAAAACATTGTCATTCCTGTATTTGAAAGCTTAATTAATGATTACGATGCTGTTGACGGATATGAAGTTAAGATTGTTTCAGACGGCCCGCTCATAATAGGTATCGAAAAGTATTCTTCTATAATGGTTAAACGCCCGGGCGGACTAGAGATGATAATTTGCGTGTATTGGGTTAAAAACAGTGAGAGGCTCATCGCCGAAAATATTCTACTTATAACACATAATAAAAGTTTCGATATCTTTTCTGTTACAAAAGAAGAACTTGCCTCCCAGGTTAAGTTTTTAAGCGGACTCAAAGTTTGAGTTGTACTTTTGCGTTAACCGTCTTATTTGCTAAGAAATTAGTAAGACTCTTAAGTCCATAACATTTGTGTTGGTAGGTCCTGTAATTAAAAGATCGCCAAGAGGCTTAAAAAAATTGTAGGAGTTATTATCACACAAGTATTCATAAGCATTTAAGCCTAATTTGCTTGCCCTCCCAATTGTTGTTCCATCAGCAAAAGCTCCGGCAGCATCTGTAGGTCCGTCGTTTCCATCAGTACCGCCGCTAAGTATTACAACATCATTTAGTCCATCGATATCCAATGCAGCGGCTAAAACAAATTCCTGGTTTCTACCTCCGTCCCCTTTCCCCTCTATGGTCACTGTTGTCTCTCCACCCGAAATAATACACGCGGGCTTCTTGACCGGATTGCCGGATGATCTGATTTCTTTAGCTATAGCCGTGTGTACCTTGGCGACTTCCTCTGTCTCCCCGTGAATAAACGTAGAGAGAACCAGGCTGTTATAGCCTAACTCAGAAGCTTTTTCTTTTGCAGCAATTACAGCGAGTATATTGCTCCCCACAATTGCATTTTGCGTACGCTTAAATATTGGGTTTTCAGCTTTTGGAGTATCTTCAATCTCACCTTTACACCCCATTTCTATGTAATCAATAACTCTCTTAGGCGCCCTTTCCCTCAATTTATATCTTTCAATAATCTCTCTGCAATCATGAAATGTGTGAGTGTTGGGGACAGTTGGCCCTGAAGCAATTACATCAAGATCGTCACCTATAACGTCTGATAAAATAAGTGAAATTAATGTGGAGGGATATACGAGTTCTGCGAGCCTGCCGCCTTTTACTGATGAGATTTGCTTACGAATTGAATTTATTTCATGAATAGTGGCTCCGCATTCTAGAAGCGATTTTGTCATGATTTGTTTATCTTCAAGTGTTAAGTTGCCTGCTGGTAAAGGTAGAAGCGCAGACCCTCCGCCAGATATTAGACAGATAACAAGATCTTTCTCCCCGGTTCCTTTAAGGAGATCCATAATCTCTTTAGTGCCTATAAGTCCAGCATCATCAGGTACAGGGTGAGCAGCTTCGTTGGTTTTGATTTTGTTAAGTGGAACGGTATGCCCATATTTCACATTCACTATGCCGCGGGTTAACCTATCGCCAAGTATATCCTCAATTGCCTTGGCCATTGAAGCGGCTGCTTTACCCATTCCAATTACATATATATTCTCGTAATTCCGCAGGTCATAATTCCTTTCCCCCAACTCAAGTGTCTCACCCACCCTCCTCAGATGATTCTTGACAGCGGTTACAGGATCTACAGCTTTTAGACCGGCCTCAAAAATAGCCCTTGCATCACTTTTTAGTTTGTCCAACGTCATGGACTCAAATTATAACGAGAGGCTTTACAGGTAACAAGCCGATTTGCGGAAAAGTTGAAACATATTTGTTCTTTTCTATTAACTTGCGGATTTTTGGATTATTATTTTCTGAGTAGAACCCAAATTCGTTATGTTACGTATTAGATTTTAGGAGAGATTAGTAAATTGGAAAATACAGGTCAAAATTTTTCGAATTTAGAAAAAATCAAGCGGCTTTCAGTTCTTGATCCTGAGAAATTGACATTAGATCAGAAGGAGTTTTTATTCGAGATATGTAGAAATTCACCCAGTGATGAAGAACGTGCCCAAGCCGCTGGACTTTTATCTATAATCTATGAAAAAATTGCTCATAAGGATAAAGACTTTGCTATGCGTGTACACGAGTTGTATTTACGGCATCTGCTAAAGCCCAACCAGGAATTCGGTCATCCTTCCTGCAATTGGCTGGCAGTAACTCATCTACAAGGGAAGAATTTGTCCGGTATTCCCTGGGAAGTCGGTTAGTGAAGTTTCTATAGCCGCAGAGGCTTTATATAACCTCAGTGAGCAGGGTTTGAGCTCAGATGATATAAACATCAGGGTAAAAGATTTAGTTAGATGTATTTACTATCTCTAGAATATCCGTCAGCAGAGAATCCCTGTTATCCAGATTCATTTTAAATAATTCCACATCTTCACGTTGTTTTATTTTCCCTTTGATACCGCCATCTGTGTGAGAGATTGTTGCTATAACCCTATTACTTGAGTCCAGTATATCCCATATCATTTTTATAAACTTGCTTGATAAGCATTCCATCTTTCCAATCTCGTCTATTATTATAAGGCTGCTTTTTTTATGTTTGAAATCTATAGATTCTAGGAATTCATCAAATGCGTTTATGTCGACCCTGTATTTGCCCACATGATAGTTGCTTTCTATTAGGACGTGAGCGAAAATTGTTCTGTGCCCGTTAAGCCCTATTAACTGAAACCCTTTTCTTTGTCCCTCATTTCTTATTTCTTCCGTATAGAAACCTATCGGACCGCTGTCCTTTAATTCTTGGCATATTTTTTTTATAAGACTAGTTTTCCCTATTCCGGGAAGGCCTGAAATTAGAATGTTTTTCTTTGCTGTCTCCATTTAACTCTTCCTTTTAAACTGGAGGGTTAAATCTAGTTTCCGGATCGGTCTCTGGTGGTGTATGAGTTTCAGGGTAGGGGGAGTACTATCCGTCTTGCGGGATTGAGGAGAATTTAGAGTAGATTCAATTTTGTAGTTTGTCTGTGAGCTCTCTTATTATTTTTACCACACTATCAATTTCTTCATATGTATTTTCTACTGAGAAGCTAAATCTAATACTGGAGTATGCTTCTTCTTCCGTGAGTCCCATTGCGCATAAGACATATGACGGCGACATCTCAAAATTAGTGCATGCGGAACTCTGAGAGCACCTTACCCCGTTTTGATCAAGTTCCTTTACTAATCTCCGTCCGTCAATTCCGTCAAACATGATATTAGAAGTATTACATACACGGTTTTTTGTGTCTCCGTTTACTTTTGATCCGGGCACGAAGTCGAGTACCATTGCCTCAAATCTATCGCGCAACTCTTTCATTCTAGAAATAAGTTCCGGCAAATTGTTTCGTCTAATTTCTGCTGCTTTTCCCATACCCGCTATTCCTGGGACATTTTCCGTTCCGGGGCGAAATCCCTCTTCCTGAAATCCCCCGAATAACATTGGCGCAAGTAAAAGTCTGTCCTTGCAATATAAAGCCCCTACACCTTGAGGGGAGTGGAATTTATGCCCTGTGAGTGAGAAAAAATCAATTGGCAATTCTTGTATATCCATTTCGATTTTACCCACCGCCTGAGCCGCATCGGTATGGAGAGGAACGCCCATTTCAGTACAAATTTCCCCTATCTCAGAAATAGGTTGTATAACCCCAGTTTCATTATTTACCCATTGTACGGAAACAAGAGAGGTGCTATCATTGATAGCCTTTCTTAATTTGTCTAAATCTATTAAGCCATCAGGGTTTACTTCCAGTTTGTTTACTTTAACCCCGTTTAATTCTAGAAAATTACACATTTTCTGTATCGAAGAGTGTTCAACTGTTGTAGTTAGTATTTGGCATCCGTCTGTTTTATCTCTGGTGCGGGAGTAAAAAGCCATATTGTTCGATTCGGTACCTGATCCGGTGAAGGTTATCTTGGACGTATCTGATCCTATGAGCTCTGAAAGTTGCTTTCTGGCTTGGGCCATATGTCGGCGCGCGCGCTCACCCGTAGAATGGGCGCTCGAGGGGTTGCCAAATTCGCTGTCCATTACTTTTAATACTTCTTCGCGAACTTCAGGCAGCGGCCTTGTTGTGGCGTTGTTATCAAAATATATTTCTTTATGTTTCATAACCAAACCCTAATAAAATTATTATACATTATTTCCATGATTTATTTGCCGTTAAGTTGGAGATAGGGGGCCTGAATTTCTGCAAAATACTTTTATAAGATAAGAGAAAAAATATTTAATGAGCCGACTCTGATTCATATTCCTCAGGGGTCATAATAGTAATACATGGCCGGTTATCTTCTTCGTCAAGAGGACCTAAGTGAGACATAAGCTGAACATCCTCTTCTTTTCCATCCTTTTTAAGAAGTACCGGAAAATAAATTAAATTAGACCTGTTTGTCTGACGGTGGACCCTCATGAAATATAAGAACTTATTGATGACATTGGTGGCTCTGGTTTTCTCGTCGTCCCCTTCTTCTATGCTCTTTTGATCAGGTGTAATCCAATTATCCCAAACTGAAGAGGTTACAAATACTGGTATTAAAAGCCCGGCTTCTTTGGCAATATCGGAAATGTTTTTTTGTTTATTCCTGGGTTTTTCTTGGCTCATACTCACTCCTTATCATTTTCTTCCGGAAGCATCGCAATGATTCTAAGGGGTCCACCGCTGCCGCCTTTAATTTTCATGGGTAAAGCAATTATTATTGCCCCTTTAGCCGGCAGTTTATCCAAATTAGCTACATTTTCGAATGCCGGGATATTTTCTTTAAATAGAATTCGGTGACTTTCAAATAACTGAGACTGCCCAAAGTCTATGCTTGGGGTGTCTAGTCCGATCGCGTTTATATTACGTTTTTCTACAAGCCATTTTGCCGCTTGAGGGTCTAGTCCGGGAAAATGAAGATCTCCTACGGCTTCACTGCCTCTGTTATCCGTACCCATATATTTTACCCTGTCGGGCCAGTACTTAGCGTAGCCAGTATTTAAGAGAACGATTGAGCCATCTTCGATCCGGCCGTTTCTAGCTTCCCAATCAGTGAAGTCTTTAACCCCAATCTGATAATCGGGGTCAGCTATCGCCTTTTGAGTCACATCTATTACTATTGCCGGACCTATTAATTTTTCGAGAGGTATTTCATCTACAGTCTGTTTTCCTTCGGCAAAGTGGATAGGAGAGTCTATGTGAGTGCCGCCATGTTCCGCAGCTGAATAATTGTTAGCATCGTAGAAATAACCCTTATCTGTGATGCCCTCAAAAACCCTCTCCAGTTTAAAACCTTCAGCCGTTGGCCAATACACAGTCTCCGATGAAAAGTCGTGCGTCAGGTCTATCCATTTGCCTTGAGCTAGTGTTAAATTTTCAGATTCTGAATATGCTAAATCTGTATTACCTAGAACTAATCCTACAAAGACTAAGACAAAAAAAGTTGATATACTATTTTTCATAATATCCCCTATTTTCCTTTCCCGGGTTCTTTTTCCAAATCTGAATTATTAAATTCTTCAGTGTCCGAGAGATCTATCTGAAAGTCTCTTATGTGATCTATATCGATTACGATATTCTTAGTCTTACATTCAAGCACATGTCCGCCAGATTTTTTATCATCGGATATGAAATGAAAATGGAATCCGGATTGGCTCATACCCCCTATGTATAAAGGCAGCCAGTAACCTACTATAGTGCCTTTGAGATTGTTCAGATCGAATTCGGATTGCTCTTTCACAGCTTCGCTTATGGGCGGGTAAGGTTTTTCCTGCGCGTGTACGCTTCTTGTTTTCATATGTTCAAATTCACCACTTACCTTGATTGCGTAAAAGATATTTTTGATAGGAAGAGCGTCTTCTATGTATTTCTTAAGTTCCTCGCAGTTAAGTTTCATGCCCGGAACAAGTTTTTCATTGGAATCAAAGAATGTAACAATTGCGAAGGGGGATTTCATGGAATCCTCAGCTATTGATACTTCCCCTTCGGAATCTATCTTATAGAACACACCGTCTACTGCGACCATCTCACCGTCTAAACGGTTAAATGTTCCTAGTCCAAAGTCACCGTGCTTTTTAAGCTCTCCATAAGTTAAATCTCCTTCATAGACCCCTTCCACGAGCGCTTCAAATAATGAAGCTTGAAATATTGAGTCATTTGGGACTTCCTGATCAGCATTACTATGTGAGTGAAATGTTATAATCATAATTGCTAATATTATCGTGGCCAGATTAAATGCATTAGTCATCTCAGCCTTCGTTTTCAAGGTCCATTTCCTCCATGGCTTTAGATATTAATCTTTGATACTCTTTTTCCGTAACCAGCTCCTTATTGGAGTCCATTCTGTCCAAAAACACGATTCCGTTTAAATGATCAAGCTCGTGCTGGAAAATTCTTGCGATAAAATCAGAGAATTCACCTTCGACCTCTTTTCCATCTCTAGTAAGGTATTTTACTTTTATTAGTTTATGGCGGGGAACAAGCCCCCTAATTCCGGGAATGCTTAAGCAGCCCTCCCAATCCTTTTCTTTTTCTTCGGAGAAAGAGATTATTTCGGGGTTAATTAAAGCGGTTGGACCCATTTCAGGAGCATTGGGATAGCGCACGTTGGGCCGTGAGGAAATAATGAAAATCCGCTTGGGCTCGAATACCTGCGGCGCCGCGATTCCAACTCCGTTTGAGTCAATAGCGGTTGCGATTAAATCATCGATAAAATTCTGAATCTCTTGATCTCCCAAGTTTTCTATCTCAGATGCCCTTTCTCTTAATACGGGGTGACCCAGCTCCGCGATCTCTAAAATTTTTCCCATAATATGAGCTCGTAAAATACTATACTGTTTTTTACTAATAATAATGTACCAATTAATTATGAGAAAATCTCAATAATACGAAAATTTTGCAGCCTGTCTAACTAAAAGACTATAAGTACGGGTTCATGATCCCCTTCGTTCACAAAGACCGGATAGTTACTCCGCGTCCCAAATAAATATGATCCTGATTGTTGACAATATCTTATTGAGTCGTTAAACAATTGAGTGTACTATGAAAAAAACCGCGTTGTATTCTATTCATAAAGAGCTTGGGGCAAAGATGGTGGAGTTTGCCGGGTGGAGCATGCCGGTGCAGTACGAAGGCGTAAGACAGGAACACCTGGCAGTTAGACGCTCCGCGGGCCTGTTTGATGTCAGCCACATGGGGGAGGTTGAGGTTAGGGGCAAAGACGCGATCGGTTTCTGCCAATGGATTACAACGAACGATGTAAGTAAAGTTGCTAATCTGCAAGCTCAATACACGATTCTCTGCAATAACAAAGGCGGAGTTGTTGACGACGTAATAATCTATAAATTCTCTGATGAATTATTCTTAATTTGCGTGAATGCTTCTAATAGTGACAAAGATTACGAGTGGATTAAAAGCAAAAGCGGTGATTTTGATGTTGAAGTTCTGGACAGAAGCCCTGAGTACTCTCAGATTGCAATCCAGGGTCCCGACTCTCAAGCCATCCTGAGTGCGTGCATTGGCGCGGATTTGGATAATATAAAGAAATTTCGTTTTGATACATTCAAATGCAATGGGAATGATTTAATAGTTGCGAGGACGGGCTACACGGGGGAAGAGGGGTTTGAGGTTTTCTTGCCATGGGACGGGGCCGCCTTACTATGGAACAGTCTAATGGAAACCGGTAAAGAATATGGAATTAAACCCTGCGGGCTTGCCGCCCGGGATACGCTCAGAATTGACATGGGATATTCTCTTTATGGGCACGAGATCGATGAGGATATTAACCCTCTTCAGGCAGGGCTAGGCAGATATGTGAAGATGGATACTGACAACTTTATTGGCAAGGATGCCTTGTCTAAGGCTTTGGATGAAGGACTTTCTCAAAAGCTAGTAGGATTTCAAATGATAGACCGGGGAATTTCAAGACAAGGATATCAAATATTTAAAAACGGCACTTTTATTGGTAATGTTACAAGCGGTACTTTATCCCCAAGTCTTGAAAAATCCATCGGCTTGAGTTATTTAAGTAGTAGTGTCAAAAATGATGATAGGATACAAATCCAAATTAGGGATACCCTCAGGGAAGCTGAGGTAGTTAGTATCCCTTTTTATAATAAGGAGTAATTAAGGAGATTGAATTATGGTACAGGTACTTGAAGAGCTCAAATTTACCAAGGATCACGAATGGGCTCACGAAGAGGGTGACGTGCTTATAATCGGTATTACTGATTATGCTCAAGATACTCTTGGTGAAATTGTATATATTGAGCTTCCAAGCGAAGATGATGAAATTACAAAAGGCGACCCGTTCGGCGCTGTTGAGTCAACTAAAGCAGTCTCTGATCTCTATGCTCCGGTGAGTGGTGATGTTGTGGAAGTAAACGAAGCCCTTCTTGATTCGCCCGAGTTGATTAACACAGATCCCTATGGTGAAGGGTGGATGATCAAAGTAAAAGTATATGATCACGGAGAGCTCGGCGATTTAATGAATTTCGAGGACTATTCTGATTTTATTGAGAAAGAGATAGAAGGATAGAGCTTCCGCACTAATTTCTTAATCTCTTTTAAATGTGCTTGACAGTATTCTACTCATGTTATTATATTTGCCTTTGAGTTGCGCATAGTAAAATTTCGTAAAATTAAGGATCTCACGAATATCTCATAAATATCTCATGAATAAGGAACTTGATAAAAATAGTTTATTTGCTTCAAGACATATAGGGCCGGATAAATCTGAATTGGAGTCTATGCTGGAGCAAATTAGAGTAAGTTCGCTTGATGAACTGATTGATAGTGTTGTCCCTTCATCAATAAGGATGAAAAGTCCATTGGACCTCCCGGATCCTCTTAGTGAGTTTGAACTATTAAATGAATTAAAGGACACAGCAAAGCTAAACAAAGTTTATAAATCATACATTGGCATGGGCTATTATGACTGTGTCACGCCTGGCGTCATTCAACGCAATATCTTAGAAAATCCAGGCTGGTATACACAGTACACACCCTATCAGGCTGAGATATCACAAGGACGTCTTGAAGCGCTTATTAATTTTCAAACGATGGTAAGTGATCTGACTGGAATGGAGATTGCCAATGCTTCTCTTTTAGATGAAGCCACTGCAGCGGCTGAGGTTATGACAATGCTTCACCGGGTCAAAGATAAAAAAATCAAAGGCAAAGATGCCAATAGTTTTTTTGTTTCAATGAGGTGTTTTCCTCAGACAATCGATCTTCTCCGCACGAGAGCAGAACCATTGGGTATTAATCTGATTACCGGGGACCATGAGACCTTTGATTTTGATGATGAAGTGTTTGGAGCACTACTGCAATATCCTGGTGGAGAGGGTGAGGTAGATGATTATTCCTATTTTATAGAAAGCGCGCATGACTCCGGAATATTAGTTGCGGTAGCTGCTGACCTGCTTAGTTTAACCCTTCTTACTCCGCCCGGGGATTTTGGCGCGGATGCAGTTGTTGGTTCTACTCAACGCTTTGGCGTACCTCAAGGTTACGGAGGGCCCCATGCCGCATATTTTGCCACGTTTGAAAAATTTGCAAGGCAGGTTCCCGGAAGAATTATCGGTGTATCTATTGACTCAAAGGGTGATCCTGCTTACAGGATGGCTCTGCAGACACGAGAGCAGCACATTAGGCGGGAAAAAGCTACTTCCAATATATGCACTGCTCAGGCGCTCCTTGCTATTATGGCGGGAATGTATGCTGTGTACCACGGTCCCGAGGGATTGAAATCAATTGCAGAGAAAATTCACAAATCAACCCTCTTACTTGAAACGCGGCTGGCCAAATTGGGCTACGAACAAGTTAATAAATATTATTTTGACACCTTAAAAATTGACCTCAAAGATTCCTCTGGTGAGAGGGGTCAAGATTTGAAATCAATTGCTGAAAGAGAGGGAATCAATTTTAGATATATAGATGATACATATGTAGGCATATCGCTTGATGAAACTACTGAGGTTGATGATATTCAAAAAATAATCAGAGTTTTTGCAGAGCTGGATGGAAAGGATTATGACACAAAAATAACTAATGATGCACTAAATAATCTGGAGTTATGGCTTCCAAAAGAGTTACTTCGCAAAAGTGAATTTCTTACTCATCAGGTTTATAACAAATACCATACTGAAACCAAGATGGTTAGATATATAAAAAGGCTTGAGAATAAGGATCTTTCTCTTACTTCATCGATGATTCCTCTTGGTTCTTGTACTATGAAGCTAAACGCTACTACCGAGATGGTGCCCCTTACCTGGCCTGAGTTCTCAAGGCTCCACCCGTTCGTCCCTAAAGATCAAGCGAAGGGGTATGAGCGTATATTTAATGAACTCGAGGGCTATCTTTCAGAAATAACCGGTTTGCCGGCTGTCTCCCTTCAGCCTAATTCCGGAGCTCAGGGGGAGTATGCCGGCCTTATGGTCATAAGGGCATATCATGCCGACAAGGGCGAGGGACATAGAGATGTGGTGTTAATACCCTCTTCCGCTCACGGAACCAATCCTGCAAGCGCCGCTATGGCCGGCATGAAAGTCGTTGTCGTTAAGTGTGATGATCAGGGGAATATTGATATTGAAGCTTTAAGAGAAAGGGCTGAACAATATAAAGACACGCTTTGTGCAATAATGGTTACATACCCTTCAACTCACGGAGTATTTGAGGCGGGTATTCAAAAAATATGCGAGATTATTCATGAAAATGGCGGCCAGGTTTATATGGACGGCGCAAATATGAACGCTCAAGTAGGTCTTACAAGTCCTTCAATGATAGGTGCGGATGTCTGCCATATTAATCTTCACAAAACGTTCAGCATTCCACACGGAGGGGGAGGTCCTGGAATGGGTCCTATTTGTGTAGCGGAGCACCTTGCCCCATATCTCCCGGGACACGCGGTTGTTGATCTAGGGGATGAAAAATCTATTTCCGCCGTATCCGCTACCCCGTGGGGCAGCTCAAGCATAATGCTCGTGTCTTATATTTATATTAGATTGCTGGGTTACGAGGGCGTAACTGATGCAACTAAATACGCGATATTAAACGCCAATTATTTAAAGTCGAAGTTAGAGAGATTTTATAGCGTTCTTTATACGGGAGCTAGCGGCAGGGTTGCGCATGAATTCATTTTGGATTTAAGAACTTTTAAAAAGGAGGCTGGAATAGAGGTTGAGGATGTAGCAAAAAGGCTTATGGATTACGGTTTTCATGCCCCGACTATCTCGTGGCCGGTTGCCGGAACAATGATGATAGAGCCCACCGAGAGTGAGGCAAAAGATGAATTAGACCGCTTTTGTGAGGCTCTAAATTATATATACAAAGAGATGAAAGAAGTTGCGGATGGAACAGCGGACCGCGAAGATAATGTTCTTAAATGTGCTCCCCATACAGCAAAAGAAATTGCGAGTGATAAATGGAATCATCCCTACTCAAGAAAGAAAGCCGTCTACCCTCTTCCATATTTAAAAGAAAACAAATTCTGGCCGCCAGTGGGCAGGATTGATAATCCCTATGGCGACAGAAACCTTGTATGTTCCTGTCCCCCGGTAGAATCTTACGAAGACTTGCCTTTATTTATTCCGGCAAAATAACAGAGATTTATTTCCCTTTCGTCACAGAGTCGATATTTATAAGCGGTATGCTTTCTCCTCCGGTAAATCTAGGCAATGTACCGTCCCATTTTTCTGCCAGACGAAGCTGTATCAGCTGGGGATTGTTCTTCAGAGCTTTTGCTTCTCTTGCTATCGCGTCGGCTTTT
>DAOVUC010000028.1 GCA_030632765.1 Candidatus Dadabacteria bacterium | reverse complement strand
TTCTTTTGCTATCTCATCAATGTTCTTGTCTGGATTCTCGGATAGCTCGATACTTTCCAGAAACTCCTGGCGAATTACTTCCCCTTTTTGGCTTTTCAGCTTCGATTCGACATCACTTTTAACTTCTTCAAAGGGTAGCTTGTTGCCGTCTTCAGATAGGAATTCCTCTGTGTACGCGTTGTGGTAAGCCTTTAGTTCTTCATCGGATATTTGAATATTTTTCTCAAAGATTTCCGGATCAAGAACTATGTAGCGAATTTTTCTAAGTTCTTGTGTTTTAAAATTAGCTTTTCTGCCTTGATAATATTTTTCTATTTCCTCATCTGTCGGAGTGTAGGAATCAGCGAAATCTTTGTTAGAGAATTCTATATAATTGAGATTAACTTTCTCATTTTGAAGATTGTACAGACTTAGTAATTTCTCATCTGTTACCATTATAGTCTCATCAATGAAACTCAGCAATTTTTGAGAGAGTAGTTGTTTTTTATAGGATTCTTCAAAAGTAGTAATATCTTCATTTAGTCCTTTCTCTATAAAATTCTGGTAGCCCTCAGTACCTACGAATTGACCGTCAACCTGAAAAGCGGGGTTAGATCTGATCGATTCGGCAAGTTCCTGGTCAGTTATTCTGAACCCAAGTTCTCTGGCTTTTTGAGCAAGGAGTTTTAAATCAATGAGTTGATTTAGAGCAGACATATTTATAAAGTCTATTGCAGCTTGAGGTAGCTCCTCTCCCTGTTGTCCGTACTGTCTTCTCAAATTGTCTCTTACTCTATAGTATTCCGAAAGGCTGATTTCTTCACCGTTAATCTCGGCTGCTGAACCTCCGCCGGAGCTGGAAAAACCCCCCAAACCTGTTACTAAAGACCCAATTCCAAAAACGAAAGCAATGGAGACGAAAAACAGTACAACTCTGGTAAGCCACTTGTGCTTTCTTCTAATAAGTTCAAGACTCATATTCAGTATTCCTCTTTATTTTTTATTTGTAATAAAATCTATCCCACTTGCCCCACTGTTTCAAGAACATGTGTTAATAATGGGTTACTATAATACATTGTAATTCCAAATAGTTGAAACCTGGAGATGCTTGAAGTTTATTATAAACGGATTTTACTTGCTTGACAGTCTCGAGTCACTCAAATATTCTAAAAGCCGCATTTAAATTGTAAATGTTATTGAGTGAATAACCATACTTATTCTACCTGCCACTGAGGAACAATCCTGATGATAACTGCCCTAGGAGGTGGTGTTGGGGCCGCTAAGTTCTTAGAAGGTCTTTCCAGTGTAATTGAAAGCGAGCCTTTAAACGTCATTGTTAACACAGGTGACGATATATGTTTAAATGGACTCTATATATCCCCTGATGTAGATACGATAATTTACCGTCTGTCAGGCGTCATAGATAAGAAAAAGGGATGGGGTCTAGAGGGTGATACGTTTAATTCATTAAAGGCGCTTGAGAGATTTGGCCTCCATACCTGGTTTAATATTGGAGATAAGGATATTGCAACCCATATTTACAGGACCCATTTAAGAGCGAAGGGCTTTAGTGCTACGGAGATTACCTCAAAAATAGCGGAGGCTTTCGAGCTGCCCAGTAATTTAAAGATCATACCTATGACTGATAGAGACGTTGAGACTTGGATTCAAACTAGCGAAGGGGAGATGCATTTTCAGGAATATTTGGTGAAAAGAAGGATGAAGCCTGAGGTTTGCCGAGTTACGATTCGCAATATTGATCATGCGAGTCCGTCCCCTGGTGTTATTGATTCAATTGAAAAAGCCCGCGCCATAATTGTTTGTCCCAGCAATCCTATAATCAGTATTGGTCCTATACTTCAAGTCAAAGGGGTTAGAGAAGCGCTTAAAGCAACTCAAGCTGAAATTATTGCCATTAGCCCGCTTGTGGGCGGAGTGCCGCTAAAAGGGCCGGCTGATAGGCTCATGAAGGGCCTTGGTCTTGAGGTTTCATCGGCACAAGTGGCGAGACTCTACTCTGATTTTATAGACACAATGGTTATTGATGTTGAAGATGCTCATGAAAATCAGGCAATAAAAGATATGGGTCTAAAAACTTTAGTAGTAGATACGGTGATGTCTGATAAGAAAAAGTCAGCAATCCTGGCTTCGTCCATCCTAGAATTGATCTGATAATTTATTTGAATAACTCCCAAAATGTTGCATACTAACTATGCTTGACAAGAATATCCTGTTTGTGCGAATATATGAGGGATAATTTAGGGTTAATGGGTTATTGATCCCATGTTTTTCTAATTTATTGGGATATTATCTAAAAATTAATATGACTTCTATTAATAGTGATTGGGAAAATATACTTGATTCGCTTGGGTGCGCTTCAATATTGAACGGTCCATCAAAAAGACTTTCCGTGATATTGGATAAAGCAGAGTCAGGTGTGGTTATTAACCGTGAAGAGGCGCTTTATCTCGTAAATATTGAAAGGGATGAAATACCCTACTTACTTTTAACAGCTACTAAGTTGCGAGACAGAGGAAAAGGGGAGGTTCTGACCTATTCAAAGAACGTATTTGTACCCGTAACTCAAATATGCCGCAATCACTGTGGGTATTGTACATTTAAGTACGAACCTGGGGAAGGGCCGCTTTTCATGAGTCCTGATGAAGTTTTGGATATGGCAAAAAAGGGAGCAGAGCTTGGGTGTACTGAGCTGCTATTTGTAACCGGTGATAAGCCTGAGCTTAAATATCCGGTTTATAAAGAGGCGCTGCAAGAGCTAGGATTTGAGACTACAGCCGATTATTTAATTGCAATGGGTGAGGCGGGGCTCAAAGAAAACATTTTTCCTCACACGAATCTGGGTTTAGCTACAAGTGAGGAACTCCTCCAATTTAGAGGATCTAACCCAAGCATGGGACTTATGCTTGAAAATATAAGCCCGAGGCTACTAAATAAAGGCGAGGCGCATTATAGGTGCCCTGATAAAGTGCCCAAGCTAAGAATGAAAACAATGGAGCTTGCAGGAGAACTTAGTATCCCATGGACCTCCGGAATACTGGTAGGAATAGGGGAGACATGGGAGGAGAGGGTCCAATCTCTCTTTGCACTTAAAGAGTTAGATGATAATTACGGCCATCTGCAGGAGATTATTATTCAGAATTTCAGTCCAAAACCCGGGATTATGATGGAGACATATCCGCCTCCTAGTTTTGTTGAAATGTTAAAACTTGTTGCAATATCCAGGCTCGTTTTCGGCGCGGGAATGAATTTACAGATACCGCCCAATTTAAATCCTAAGACATATCCGCTATTTATTCATGCCGGCATAAACGATCTCGGAGGTGTTTCTCCGGTTACTATTGACTATGTTAATCCGGAAGCCCCGTGGCCCAAGCTTGAAATAATGCAGGACATGGTTGAAGAGCTAGGATTTACTCTCAGAGAAAGGCTCCCGGTATATCCTGAATTTATAGATAATCAGTTTATTGATAAAGAAGTGCTTAAACGTGTAGTAGATTTTGTAGATAAGGACGGTTACGTCCCACTTGAAGAGGTGCCAAATGGCTGATATTAAAGAAACAATAGATAGAATTGAGGAAAATAGAGCTATGGGTCTTGATAGCCTTTTATCAAAGGTAAATGGGACTGCTGGGCGAATTATTAATAAAGCCCTTGTTGGAGATGAAATCTCTGTTGAAGAAGGGGAAGCACTCTTTGGTATAGAGGATCTTGATGAGATTTCAGCTCTTGCGATTGCTGCTGATGAAATAAGGAAAGAAGACGTGGGGGACGTCATCACATACGTTGTGAATAGAAATATTAATTTTACAAATATATGCAATACGTACTGCGGCTTTTGTAATTTTATGGCCCCCGAAGGTGATGAAAGAGCTTACTTTCTTAGTATGGATGAGATTGCCGACAGAGTAAAAGAAGCGTGGGGAATTGGCGCTACAGAAGTATGTATGCAGGGCGGTATGCACCCCGATATAGACGGCAATTTCTATATTGAATTAATAAAGGCCGTTAAAGAAGCGGTACCTGAAATGCATACCCATGCATTCTCCCCATTTGAAATTTTTTACGGGGCTGAATCACTTGGTATTACAGAGGAAGAATTTATTGAAAGACTAAAAGATGTTGGACATAATACCTTTCCGGGCACTGCTGCCGAGATACTTGTAGAAGAAGTTAGAAAAATTATAGCTCCAAGAAAAATGCCTACTGAAGCCTGGATAAGGATTGTAAAAAAAGCTCACAAATCGGGCATGCATACTACCTCTACTATAATGTACGGCCATGTAGATAAACCTAAGCACTGGGCCATCCACATTGGTATCTTAAGGGATATACAAAAAGAGACCGGAGGGTTCACAGAATTTGTTCCCCTCAGGTTCATTCCTTGGAACACCAGGTTGTTTAAGCACTCGAAAGGAAAAGTAGCTGAAGGCCCGACGGACCTTGATCAGTTAAAGATGTACGGAGTGTCCAGGTTAATGCTCAGAGGATGGATTAATAACATACAGGTCTCCTGGGTAAAGCAGGGTCCGGAATTCGCTCAGTTCTCACTCACTGCTGGAGCTAATGATTTCGGCGGTACATTGATGGAAGAGCAGATATCACGCTCCGCGGGGGCAAACTACGGGCAGTATTTCCCGCCTGAGGAGTTTCGCCGTCTAACCAGGCAGATCGGAAGAATCCCGGCTGAGAGAAATACAACCTACCGTATACGCCAAATATTTGATGCAAACGGGGACGATTAAAGATCAGATGTAATTAGTTTGAGCTCAGCTATTTTGTAGTTTTTAAATTATGTAGTAGAAGTTTCAAATCCCAAATAATTTAGAATTGCTCAACAACCTCTCCATATAGATCGTAAATATCGGCGTCTGTAATTTTTATATCCACCAGATCTCCGAGTATGAGTTCCTCTTCTCTTTTTATGTATGTGTATCCGTCCACCTCAGGAGCCTGAGAGGAGATTCTAGCCACGTAATTATCGTTTTCCACACTTTCTACGAATCCTTCGTGTACGGATCCTATAAGAGACTTGTTTTTCTCGAACGACACCTCAGATTGAGCTTCCATGAGCCGCTCGAATCTTTCTTCTTTAATTTCTTCAGGAATTTGACCATCCATTGCTCCACCCGGAGTTCCTTCCTCTTGTGAATATTTAAAAGCTCCCGCTCTGTCAAACTTAGTCTCTTCGACAAAATCCAGAAGCTCCTCGAATTCATCCTCAGTTTCTCCGGGAAATCCGACAATAAAAGTTGTACGAAGAATAACGTCGTCTATGCCACTTCTTAATTTCTTGAGTATCTCTCTAATGCGACTGCTTGTGGTTTTCCTATCCATTGACTTAAGCACCCTATCATTAATATGCTGAAGGGGCATATCTACATACGGGAGGATGTTATTTTCACCTCCTACAAGCTCAACTAGTGAATCTGTAATCCCCCAGGGATACCAGTAGTGAATCCTGATCCAGTCTATATCTTCAACCTTTGCCGATTCCCTTAACATTGTCTCCAGGTTAGTCCCTATATCTCTTCCGTAGCTCGTCATGTCCTGGGCAATCAAGTTTATTTCTCTTACTCCCCGACGGGCAAGACTCTCGATCTCTCCCACTATGGAGTCAATAGTTCTGCTTTTCATGATCCCCCTCATCTTGGGAATTATGCAAAATGTGCAGGTTCTAGAACAACCCTCTGACACTTTGACAAATGCCGAATGAGAAGGGGTAAGCATTATTCTTGGTGAGTCGGGGTCGTAAATAGTGCCCGGAGGATGGCTAATTCTCTCTGTTCTTTCTTGGTCCAGAACTTCGTTGATCTTAAGTAGATTCCCTGTACCCCAGAACGCGTCCACCTCCGGGATCTCACGGCTCAGCTCTTGGGAATACCTTTCAACCATGCAGCCCGTAACAATTAACTTTTTGCAGTTGCCTGTTTTTTTATGCTCGGAAAGATCAAGGATTGCATCTAGCGACTCCTTTTTGGCGTCGCCAATAAAGCCGCAGGTATTTACTATGATTACCTCAGCTTCTTCTTCGGATGATAATTGATGGCCGGATTTTGTTAAGGAGCCGAGTATGAGTTCGCTGTCCACTAGATTTTTGGAACAGCCTAGGCTCTCAATATATATTTTCATGCACGTCTCTTTACGCTGTGAGAAACTTCACCAGACTCAACGGTGAGAGTGATTTCGCCCTCGTTGCCTCTGCCAAATAGATCAAATGCAACGTCTTCAAGGTATTTTGAGATAATTACATCCAGCCCTCGGGCCCCGGTTTGTCGTCTCTTTGCTTCTTCAATTATATGATCAATAACTACCGGATCTAGGTGTAGTTGAAACCCCTCTTCTTCAAACTCTGCTTGGTAATTCATAATCTTTAGATGAATAATTTCTTTTAACGTGTCTTTGCTAAGAGGTGAAAATGGGACAATTCTATTAAATCTTGCTATAAGTTCAGGTAGAAAACCAAACAGTTGGAATTTGGTAACGTCATCCGCCTCTTCCTGACTCATATTGTATGCAATAACATCTTCGTCGTCGTTATTTTCCCCTAATTCTTTCATAAATCCAACTTCATTACTTCCATATAAGTTTTTTATTCCCGAGAATGCTCCTACAGCGAAGAATGAGATATCACGAGTAGATATCAGTGCTCTTGGACCCCTGTTTGAAAATCCAAAGTCTAGAGGAATCTGCACATCCGTCCCCTCAAGTATTTTAAGGAGCTCCCTTTGAACTCCGTACCCTGAAACATCTTTTGTGGTTCCCTGCCCCGCAAAGCGGGCGTTGCTGTAAGCGCCTGCAATTTTATCGAATTCATCCAGAACAATGATTCCGCATTCAGCTATATCAATACTTTCGTTAGCCGCGTATACAAGCTGTACCAATATGTTTACTACATCGTCTCCCACGTAGCCCGATTCTGTGAACTTGGTCATGTCGATTATAACAAACGGGAGTTTAAAAATTTCACCGAATAGCAGTTCAATGAGGTATGTCTTACCGCACCCGGTTGGTCCCATGAGGATAGAGTTTGGCCTTGGAACTAATTCAGTTCTCAAAGTGTTATTTGAATGTAGATGCTTTAGCCTTTTGACATGCCTATAGGCTGCAAGAGAAATAGCACGCCTAGCTTCCGTCTGTCCCTTATAGCCTAATTTGTCCAGCTCAGCAAAGATTTTTCTAGGCGAAGGAAGAGGGACAGTCTGGACAAAGTCCTTTACATAATAAACTTTTTCTCCACGTCTCATTTTAGACAAACCCGCATTTTGGACAAATCCTTATTTTAGACAGACCCCCCCAAGGGAAATATTCAATAAGTCTAGCATCTTTAATAAAGATAAGATAATAACAATAACACTTCAAGTATTAATATGCTCAAGCATAAGGTTTTTTCTGGTAGGTAGAAGGTGGGAATAATTAAAGATTAGTTTTTTAAGAACATTTCCAATATAGCTTTACCCATATGCAATTTGTTTTCAGCTTGCTCGTATACAACGGAGTTTGGTCCCTCAAGCACTTCTTGTGTTATTTCTTCTCCCTTATGTGCAGGTAAGCAGTGCATTACAAGTACATCAGAATTCGCATTTGAGACCATTTTTTCATTTATTTGAAATGGTTTGAATATTTTTTGCTTTTTCTTTGTCTCTTTTTCCTGTCCCATGCTTACCCAAACATCGGTATATATGACGTCTGCATTAGATGCGGCTTTCTTTGGATCGTTAATAATCTCTATTGTGCCGTTTCCATTCTCTGCAGCTTTTTTGAGTACATTTCTATCAGGCTCATAGCCTTTTGGGGTTGCAATGGAAAGATTAATTCCTAGGATAGATGCTGCTCCAATGAAGGAATTAACTATATTGTTCCCGTCTCCCACATATGCCAATTTAATTTTGTTCAGCTTTTTGCCCTGCTCCACAATTGTAAAGAGATCTGAGACAATTTGAGTGGGATGACCCAAATCTGTTAGTGCGTTTATTACAGGAACAGTAGAATGTTTGGCGAATTCCTCTATTCTGTCCTGCTCGTAAGTTCTTATTATCACCCCATCCAGATATGAGGATATAATTTTTGCCGTATCAGCAATTGACTCCCCTCTTCCTAGCTGCATATCACTTGGGTTCATATAGAGAACATTGGCGCCAAGATCGTTAACTGCTACTTCAAAAGAGACCCTTGTTCTGGTTGAGAGCTTTTCGAAAATCATTCCGATGGATTTTTTCTTAAGTGTCTCGTGGCTTTGACCAGACTTCTTTTTAGCTTTTAGCTCCGCAGCTCTTTTAAAAAGTGAGTGGAATTCTTTTCTGGACAGATCGAAAATGCTAAGAAAATGTCTAGGCACTAGCCACCTCCTTAATTGCTTTTTCAATTGTTTTTACAGCGTCGTCTATCTCTTTTTTCTTTACATTTAGAGGAGGTAGAATTCTCATGACCCTTTGCTCGGTAAGTATAGTGAGGAGTCCTTTATCTACACATTTTTCTACTATTTCTTTTGCTAATTCCTTATTTCTGAATTGTATCCCCAGAATAAGACCTTTGCCCCTTACTTCTTTTATGACCTTGCCGTATTTATCTTCAAATATTTGGAGCTTTTCTAAAAAATACTGACCTGAGTCCGTTGCGCCGTCTAGTAAACCCTCTTTGTTGATTGTGTCTAATACTGCTTTCCCGGCACTCATTGCAAGCGGGTTTCCTCCAAGAGTAGTACCGTGCATTCCGGGGCTTAGGTGTTTGGATACCCTATTTGTTGTTAAAAAGGCCCCGCATGGGATTCCTCCGCCAAGGGCTTTGGACAGTGTCATAATGTCTGGCTTCATTCCATAGTGCTCATAAGCAAAGAGCTTCCCGGTTCTCCCAATACCAACTTGCACTTCATCTAGTATCAAGAGAGCTTTTTTCTTAGTGCACAGTCTACGGACTTGTTTGAGGTAGTTCTCCGGCGGGATTATTACTCCGTTTTCACCCTGAATCGGCTCTAGTATTACAGCGCAGACCTTCTCATCTTGCAATGCCTTTTCTAAAGCTTCTATTTTGCCGTATGCTATAGACTTAAAACCAGGAACCAGAGGTTTGAATCCAGCTTGGTATTTTTTACTCGTAGCGCTCAAAGCGCCCATCGTTCTTCCGTGAAATGAATCCCTGGCATGAATTATCTTATATTTACCCCCATTATCAGCTCCCCATTTCCTTGCAAGCTTAATTGCCCCTTCGTTTGCTTCAGCCCCACTATTGCAGAAGAAAACCTTATCCGCAAAAGAGTTTTCCACGAGCATTTTTGCAAATTCACCTTGCTGCTCAATATGGAATAGGTTGCATGGCTGAACCAGCATCATAGCTTGATCTCTGATTGCTTTGGTTATGTTAGGGTGACAGTGACCCAGGTTATTCACGGCGATACCCGTAACAAAATCAAGGTATTTTTTGCCGTTTGCATCCCACACCCAGGATCCCTTTCCCTTAACCATCGCAATAGGATAGCGGCCATATGTGTTCATCAGGTAATTTTTGGTATTTGATATTATTTCTTCTGTGCTCAAATCAATATCTCCGTTCCGATTCCAGCGTCTGTAAAGATTTCAAGTATCAATGCGTGCTCCACGGTGCCGTCGATTATATGTACCTTCTGCACTCCTTCGTGAAGCGCCTCAATTGCGCACATGACTTTGGGTATCATTCCGCTAGAGATTATCTCTTTTTGGATTAATTTTTTCGCTTCCAATTCAGTAAGGGTTGAAATTAAATCTTTCTTGCTATCCATAATTCCGGGCACGTTTGTCAGGAGGATTAACTTAACAGCGTTAAGCGCCCCCGCAATCTTCCCCGCGACATGATCCGCGTTTATGTTAAAAGTTCTTCCCCCATCATCAAAACCTATAGGAGCGATTACCGGGATATATCCCGAGTTCTCAAGCACTTTTATAAGATTGGGATTTACATTGTCGACCTCTCCAACCATTCCAAGGTCGGCTCCTCTTGGAATTTTAACTCCATGTTCTTTAGCGAATTTCTTGAGGTCCAGTTTCTTGGCAAGGATCATCTTCCCTTCTTTCCCCGATGTTCCCACGGCTTTTCCGCCCATAGAATGAATAGCCTCTATAATCTTCTGGTTAATCTTTCCTACGAGCACCATCTCGGCCACTTCCATTGTCTGCTCATCAGTTACACGAAGTCCCGCGATAAATTCGGTTTCTATCCCAAGTTTTTTAAGGTGGTTCCCAATTTGAGGGCCCCCTCCGTGCACAACTACAGGGTGCATGCCGACGTATTTCATTAGCACTACGTCACGGGCAAAGTTGGTAAGGTCGTTGTCGCCTACGCTCCCCCCGTATTTCACAACAATGGTCTGCCCGTAAAATTCCTTTATATAGGGCAGTGCCTCAACAAGTGTCAGAGCTTTTTGTATAAGTTTTTTCATTTTATATTTTCCATCCTGAAATTAAGTTCACTATTATAAAATATATATAGGACTATGCCAACAAGCCGTTTTCAAAAGATATTTTCATGGTGATGCTCAAATGTAAAAAAACACGGTAGTTCTATAGGTGTTTCATAACGGGCCTGGCTTATTGTCGCCATTCATAATATATCCTGTTATATTTCCTTTCTAAGGAGAGAGACTTATGTCAGATAATAATGATACCAAATTGGATTTAAGCGAAAAAGGCCGTAAAGAAGACGGAACCCCCATATCTTTAGACAAGAGATTGTTTATGCAGTTTATGGCTTTCGGTGACTGCTGGAATACAAATGAAATTATAAAAGAGTTAGAAAGTACAGATATGGATCTCGTTCTTTATGCCGATATGAACGATCCTTACGGGATAGGACTTTTAACATTCAGTGAGGACCCTGATTTTTTTGTAGGCGAGTTAAGAGAATTTTTAAACAACTCATCTTTTATGGAATTTACTCCAAAATCAGAGTTTACAATGCTGG
>DAOVUC010000281.1 GCA_030632765.1 Candidatus Dadabacteria bacterium | reverse complement strand
ATACCGCACTTAAAGCATTTAGAGCGGCATATGAGTCCGTCAGATAAGGACTCCCGTCTGCATTCATTGACTTTTACCACTGATTACTATAAATTTTGACTGAAATAATCCTAACAATAGAGAGGTGTTATGCATATGGACTGGGGTATGAAAAATAGAATGTCGAGAATTATTAACCCGCAAACGGGTAGAACCGTTATGCTCGCGTTTGACCACGGATATTTCTTGGGCCCAACACACAGGCTTGAGGAACCACGCAAGACTATTGAGCCTCTGCTACCATATGCGGACACTATTATGCTCACCAGAGGAGTGCTTCGTACATCCGTAGACCCTGATTCAGGCGCAAACGTAATTCTAAGGGTGTCAGGCGGCTCCAGCATCGTAGGCCCGGATCTTTCAGATGAAGGGATTACTACTTCATTTAAAGAAGCGATTAAATTAAATGTAGCTGGAGTGGGGATTTCTGTTTTCGTAGGAAGTGAACATGAGAGTCAGACACTTCTTAATCTGGCTGAGCTTGTAAACCAGGGTGAGGAGTATGGAATCCCGGTTCTCGGAATAACTGCAGTAGGTAAGGAACTCGAAAAGAGGGATGCACGCTATCTGTCGCTTTGCTGCCGTATATGCGCTGAGCTTGGTACGCATATTGTAAAGACATATTACTGTGATGAGTTCGAGAAAGTAACCACAAGCTGCCCGGCTCCTATAGTAATCGCCGGGGGCCCTAAACTAGAGACCGAGATGGATGTTCTGGAGATGACTTATAATGCCATCCAGCAGGGCGCTATAGGTGTGGATATGGGTCGCAATATTTGGCAGAATGATCATCCGGTTGCCGTGATTAGAGCGATAAGGTCAATTGTTCATGAGAATAATAAACCTAAAGAAGCCCATGACTTATTTCTCTCTATAAAAGAAGAGGAATCTAAAAAAGCTGCAAACGCTTGAGACCTCAGCGAGGTCTTTATTAATGTTCTAAGAAATTCTGGCAAAATATAACTATGAAAGTAGCAATGTACTATAAAAATGCCGATGTACGGCTCGAAGAAATGCCGGTTCCAAAGATAGGCTCGGAAGAAATTTTGATACGGGTCTATGCAAGCGGTATTTGCGGCAGCGATCTGATGGAATGGTACAGACTTCCAAAAGCGCCTCTTGTTTTAGGGCATGAGATAGCGGGGGAGGTTGTAGAGGTCGGAGAGCGGGTGTCCAAATTCAGTGCGGGAGACCGCGTTATCGCCACCCATCATGTACCGTGCAACACTTGCTATCACTGCATGAGAGAAAACCACTCTTCTTGCCAGACCCTAAGATCAACCCACTTTGATCCCGGCGGCTTTTCAGAATACATCAGGATACCGGAGATTAACGTTGACCGCGGAGTACTCAAGCTTCCTGATGACGTTACATATGAGGAGGCTTCCTTTGTAGAGCCTCTTGGATGTGTTGTCAGAGGGCAGAGATTAGCCGGATTTCAGATAACCGACAGTGTTTTAGTTATGGGTAGCGGTATGACAGGGCTCCTGCATATACAGCTCGCAAAGGCTCAGGGGGCGGGGCGGATAATTGCAACTGATCTTAACGATTACAAGCTTAACGCTGCCAAGGATTTCGGTGCTGATTATGCAATACACGCTGATCACGATATTGCCTCTCATATTAAAGAGGTTAATGAAGGACGATTAGCCGATTTTGTTGTTGTATGTGTAGGTGCCGCCTCAGTAATCGAGCAAGCTTTTGATCTCGTTGAGCCCGGCGGAACTATTCTATTTTTTGCGCCTTCGGGTCCCAAAACCAACATCGAGATTCCGTTTAACGATTTCTGGTGGTCAGGAGTAAAAATCCTGAGCTCCTATGCGGCCTCACCTTCAGATTTAGCCTCAGCACTTGAGTTAATTAGGTCAAAACGGGTGAATGTAGGGGATATGGTTACTCACCGTTTGCCGCTATCTGAAACAGGGGCTGGGTTTCGTATGGTCGAAGAAGGCGGAGATTCTATCAAAATTATAGTTGAGCCACATAAATAACTTTACTGTTCAGTTCCGAGCAAGCCTCTTATAATCATATTTACAATAGCTAGAACTATTGCGCCAAAAAATGCAGCCCAGAAACCACTCACTGTGAAACCCGAAAGTACCGAGGATGCAAACATCAACATCAACGCATTAATAACCAAAAGGAATATCCCAAAAGTAAGAATTGAAAGTGGGATTGTAATGATTTTTAAAAACAGTCCTATCGTGGCGTTTATAAGCCCTATAATAACTGCGGCTATTAAGGCTGAACCGAAGCTTTGAACCTCAAACCCCGGTATGATGTACCCTACAATCAATAAGCTCACGGCGCTTATAAGCCATGCAACAACTAGTATTTTCATTTGATCTCCTAACCACCGATACTTCGATTATATTTTTTTTAGACAATTAAGTCAATGAATTGTAATAATTTTTGACACCTATTCATTAAAAACCTAAACTGTACTGTTATGGAAAAACCTGTTTTATATCTGATCGACGGAAGCTCTTATATATTTCGCGCTTACTATGCAATAAGACACCTTAGTAATTCCAGCGGATTTCCCACGAACGCTGTTTATGGATTTACCTCGATGCTCTTTAAGTTTCTAAAAGACTACGAGCCTACTCATATAGGAATTGTTTTTGACTCAAAAGGGGCTACGTTTCGTGACGATATATACCCTCTTTATAAAGCCAACAGGAGCGAGCCCCCT
>DAOVUC010000262.1 GCA_030632765.1 Candidatus Dadabacteria bacterium | reverse complement strand
TATAATAATGGATTTCTAAATCTCAGTGGACAGTCGGTGTGCATACACTTGAATGAGAAAGACATATATGATTATAATAGTTTTAACAGAAAAACTCCGGAGCGAATATATCTATGGGAAACAAAAAGGACGATAAAAAGAATCGCAAGAAACTAGATGACAAGACTTACGAGAAGGAGCTCCGCAAACTACAGATAGAGCTCGTTAAGCTCCAGGATTGGGTCAAGCAAGAGGGGAAAAAGATTGTTGTACTTTTCGAAGGTCGGGATGCCGCCGGGAAAGGCGGAATGATAAAGCGCATCACAGAGCCTTTGAATCACCGCATCTGTCATGTGGTAGCTCTCGGCGTGCCCACAGAAAAAGAGAAAACACAGTGGTATCTGCAGCGTTATGTCCCCCACCTGCCCGCAGCCGGTGAGATAGTACTTTTTGACCGCAGCTGGTACAACCGCGCTGGTGTTGAGAGAGTTATGGGCTTTTGTACAGAAGATCAGTATGATGAGTTTCTCCGCATATGTCCCGGGTTTGAAGAGACACTGTTAAGATCTGGCCTGATTCTTTTCAAATACTGGCTAGACATATCAGAGCAGGAGCAGGAAGAGAGGTTTAAGGAGAGACTGGATAACCCGATGAAGCAGTGGAAAATCAGCCCCATGGATATGACAGCGCGCTCCAAGTGGTATGACTATGAGAAAGCAAAAGACGACATGTTTAAATATACCGACACTAAAATCTCCCCTTGGTATGTGGTGGATGCCAATGACAAAAAGAGAGCGAGGCTAAACTGTATCAGCCACTTGTTAGATCATATACCTTACGAGGAAGTACCAAGGGAAAAAATTAAGCTTCCTCCGCTTCAAAAACCGAAGAAATATAAAAGGCCACGGGTTTTAGACAAAACCTTCGTTCCCGAAAAATACTAGGCACACAATGTGTGCTGATGTATTAGTTCTCCGTAACTCCAGTGCTATGCGGCAGCAGGACATCCCATTAATCTCGGGAGCAAGTTAGAAATTATATGCCTGCACCCGCTTGGGTGCCGGGGGTTACCCGACACTCATATTCTAAATGTCATTTACACTCACCAACATACACCCCTGTACTTATAACTTCTTGATCATAACTACTTAGCTTTTTTGACCAGGCCAGTTTATCTCCTACAACGCTATACTCGACACTTCCCGTAGTCTGAGATCCATTGTATAGGTTCAATACATATGAGACAAATAGGTGCATTGCCCTACCAAAAATAGTCAAGCAGCGTTTTTATGTGAAGTATGATTCTTATAATACTCTTCTTCCGCCTGAATCGGTGTACGGTATCCATGTTCCGAATGAATGTAACCACATCGAGTTTTTACCAGCTTGTTTCTACTAGCTTCTTAATGGGGAGCAGAATAAAACCTTCCAACTAAACATATAACTAAAGCGTAGAATACTAGAAAATATCTTTGTTCGGACAATAAATCGGTTAGAATTAGAATACATATATGAAAAGAAGGGAGATTGCTGAAAATGAGAAAACTCTGGATGTTATTTTTCGCGTTCGCTGTAGCACTTAGCTTCGGAATAATAGATTCTACACTCGCCGATCAAAAAGACGATATGGATAAAATGAAAGCCGAGGCAATGGCCAAGTGGCAGGCATATGCTACTCCGGGCGACGGGCATAAAATTATGTGGCAGCTGGAAGGCAACTGGAATTATTCGCTTAAATACTGGACATCCCCCAATGCACCGCCTGAGGAATCCACAGGAACAAATGATGTGAAATGGATTTTAGGCAACCGCTTCCTTGAAATGAATGTAAAAGGCACATCAATGGGTCAGCCCTTTGAAGGAATGGGAATTTTAGGTTATGACAACGCCAAGAAAGAATACACAAGCACCTGGATAGACACTATGGGGACCGGGATGATGAACGCAACGGGCAGTTACGACCCTGGGACCAAATCCATGACCGAAGTTGGGAAATTCACAGACCCCATGTCAGGAGAGCAGTCATTTAAAGGTATAACAAAATTCGTCGATACAGACAACTTTACCTATGAGATGTTTATATCCATCCCAACCGGGGAAGAATTTCTCGTAATGGAAATTAACTACACCAGAAAGAAGTAGTCTTAGATAACAAAACTATATAATCCCTATTCCATCTTCTTATAAAAAGTGGGATAGTGAGCTTTCATAATTTCCGTTTCACCCCGGGCAATTTATCCCATATAATATTTAACAGGAATTAAACCATGTCCCATCCGCAAATTAACGATACTGATCATGCAATACCAACAGACATCTCAACCGAGATATTTATAAGCAACTGGATGATATACAGAAAGATCATTGAAAATAACAACATGTCGCACCGTGAAGGCTACGACAAGTTGAGAGATATTTTAATTAAAGAAATGAGACGCCCGTTTTCTTTCGTAGACCTGGCATGCGGAGACGCTTACTACTCATCTAAGGTTCTTCAGCAGACTAGGGCCACAGAATATATAGGCATCGATGTCTCAGAACAAGCGCTTACCCTTGCCCGCAAAGAATTCGCAGGCACAGACATAGAAGCCCGTTTTGAGAGAGCGGACTTTATTAACTTTGAGAGGATAACCCCTGCCCCCGTGGATGTTATATGGATCGGATTCTCACTCCATCATTTAGATACCCCGGACAAACTGCAGTTTATGCACAAGGCCAAAAAAGCGCTCTCCAGTGACGGCATCTTAATAATTTACGAGCCGATATTGCTAGAGGGCGAGGACAGGAGCATGTATTTTAAGAGATTTAAACAAACTTTTGATACCCATTGGAGGGGACTTACCAAAGAAGAAGGAGAGTCGCTGCTTGAGCACGTAAGGGAATCAGAAAAGCCTGAAACAGCTAAGGGGTGGATCAAGCTCGGAAAGGACGCGGGGTTTAGCGTGGCTGAGGAAGTCTTCTCAGAAAAAACCGGTTTATACGAACTTTTTAAATTCAAGTAATTCGCTAAAATCTTATAAACGAGTAATTGATGCTTAGAACACTTAGTGATCTGACAAATAATTGAAATCTGGGGATAGCAAGCTTACTATTACCAAATTAAAGGGGGATTTGTTTTTTCT
>DAOVUC010000138.1 GCA_030632765.1 Candidatus Dadabacteria bacterium | reverse complement strand
GTGAGCCTCTAGCTCATTGTTAACGTCGTAATAGCCATCCTTACCTTCAAGTAGCTTAAGCCCATAGGCGGAAACGGGTAACAAAGGCTTCATAGGAGCTTTTAGATCCCTATCACGCACGTAATTAATAGTGATTTTATGCTTGATCTTATATTTATTCACGGGATCATTTAGATTTAATACCTGTGTGGTAAGGGAAAATTTCTCGTTAGAAAAAAATGGAATACCGAAACCTTTCGGAAACTTTATTTCGTATTGGCCCTGAGAAAGGGTAAAAAGCCTAGTATGTGGATTATATTTTTCCCATCCCATCAGCCTGGAGTGTGAACCAACATTAAAGTCAAGATTGCTGTGGCACATAAACTCCTGAGATATCGGTGTCTTTCCATCTGACCCAACCATGACGGCTCTGAATCCTGTAATCCATATTAGGTTTGGCTCGTTATCCTCTGAGATAGAAAATTCCTGTGTGCTTTGCGGTCCCTTCATAGACTTATAAATTTGATCTATTTCATAGATCTCCGAGAGGACGGTTAAAACTGGCACGTCCCGCTTATCTTGTACTAAATCGGAGGTCCCAGTCCTCCAAACTACGAACAGAATGATGACTACAACAAGAACGAGCATCCCTATACCTAGCAGGTAGGCCGACTTTTTATTATAGTTCGAATTAAACTCTTTCATAATGTCCTTCTTTATTTCTTCCTACGCCTGAGTGCACACCCGCCACATCCCCATAAGAAAAGGGCTAATGATGAAAAACCTACAGAATTCATAGTCGGTGTCAAGCCCCCGAAAACGAGTCCAGCTTCAGAGTTAGATTTCTAGAAGATGAGCCTATATACAAGAGCTAATCATAATTCCTAGGAAGAATCATGTTCTTCATAATTCCAACTTAAACCGAGCTTGATAAAAGGGGAGCAGTACACCCAGTGTGGCAAAGAGAATTGATTGTTCGTAAGAATTTATTATTATGCTTTAGACGTTAGTTAGACTCCAACTCAATAAGAACTAGTTCTACGCGTCTGTTTTCAGCGCGGCCAGCTTCTGTAGAATTAGATGCAATCGGGTTAAGCGGCCCAACACCCACTCCAGCGAGCCTGTCTCTAGCAACACCATCTTTCACAAGCTGGTTTACTATTGCATTGGCACGCCTTTCCGAGAGTTTGATATTGTAGTTAAAATCACCTGTGTTATCTGTATATCCAACTACAGCAAGTTCTAAGGTTGGATGCTGCTCCATCATTCCTGCAATTTTAGCAACAATTGCCTCGGCACCAGGATTTATCTTTGCGCTATCAAATGCAAACAAGATTCCACCGCTAATTGCAACACTGCCGTCTCTGTAAAGCGCTGTATATATCTCCTGCTCGGAAGCCTGGTTTATGTCGAACTTAGACATCTGACCAATTTTGCCTGGTGGTGGTTGATATGTATTCTTGCTTTGTGTTGCACATCCCACTAGCAAGCCTGTGCTCACAATTAAAATCGCAAAAATGGTTAGAGTATTCTTAAATGTATTTAACATATTACCCTCCTTGGTAAATGTAAATTTTAATTTTTTTCCGCCTGTTTATGGAGAAGACCCAATTCAAAAATCCACGAACCTTCACTTTATCACAAACTATACTTGCTGTAAAATTGTTAATATGGTTATCAGAAGAAAGCAAATTGCTATCGATGGGGGATTTGAAATTGGTCTAAACGACACGGAATCTTCTAAAACAATAATATTTGGTACAACATTAGCATTTCAGATATTCTAACTATAGTATATTGTGTAATTCTATAATCCCGCAACAATCCCACGCACTTAACTATATGTTAAATTCCCCCATTATTAGAGTTATTTACATCGCTATCTTTTCGCCCTCTCAAGGCTGAAACACGGGTTCGAATCCCGTAGGGGGTGCCAGAATAATAAACTTATCAAAACGATATTCCTCTGAATCTTATTTATCTAAATGCCCTCTTATTTATTAAGGGAATAATCCATTTTATATTAAGTTATAATGTTTTAACTCTCGACTGATATGAAGATTGAGGAAGCTCAAAAATGTTAGCCAAACAACTCCAACACTGGGCTGAGAAACAGCCTGATAAAATTGCCCTTCAGATTAGAGACACTGAGGGTTCATACTTCAGCATTACCTACCAGGATTTATACGATAATTGTCTTAAACTGAAATCAAAACTGGAATCTATGGGGTATAAACCCGGAGATTATATCTCTGTCTACGGTGACAATTCACCCAACTGGGTTGTTTCGTATATAGCAATTAATTTCTTAGGTGGAACGGTGATCCCGCTTGATGCTTTGTTAGGCGCGCATGATATATATAACTTTCTGGAATTTTCAGAGGCAAAAGCAGTAATAGCCGACGAGACGCATATAAACGATCTCAAAGAAGAACTAAAATCAAAAAACTCCGAAATCAATGTAATCTCAATGGAGTTTATAATTAATGAGCCTGGTGAAAGTGAATCTGTTGAACCTTATAAACCAAACCCTGATGATTTGCTCGCCATACTCTTTACCTCGGGTACAACAGGAACTCCAAAAGGTGTTCAATTATCCAACGAGAATGTTTTCGGCACTGTGCAGGCACTATTGAGTTCTATTGATGTAACTCACAAGGACAATATTTTAAACATACTGCCCCTTCATCACGGATACTCTTCTATTGTAGCTTTATTTTCACCACTCTGGACTGGGGCCACGGTAACATTTTCAGAATCAATTAAGAGCACAGATCTTATTGCGAGTATCCGAGAAACAGGAGTTACGATATTCCCGGGTGTGCCAAGACTTTTTGAGCTCTTGTATAACGAAATAGAAAATAGAGTAAAACGTCTGCCACTAACTCAAAAAATTATTTTTAACACCCTTTTCAGAATATCTACATCAACTTGGAAGTCTACAAATATAAGATTAGGGAAAATGTTTTTCGGAAAAATTCACGAGCCCTTCGGTAAACAATTTCGTTTTTTCACATCTGGGGGAGCTAAGCTCGACCCCAAGGTATATAGCGGCTTTTTAAGCCTGGGTTTCAAGATAGCGGAGGGATATGGACTGACAGAAACATCAGCAGTAACAACTTTAACTTCTCCCGATATCCCTAATCCCGGAAGCGCAGGCAAACCAATCTCAGGTGTCGAAGTCAAAATTGATAACCCGGATGAATCTGGGACAGGCGAGATTTGTATAACTGGGCCAAATATTATGCGCGGCTATTATAAGAATGAGAGCGCTACTGACGAGATTATCAAAAAAGGCTGGCTTCACACTGGCGATCTGGGACATCTGGACGCAGAAAACAACGTATTTATAACAGGTAGAGCAAAAGAGGTAATAGTTCTTCCCTCGGGAAAAAATATTTATCCCGAAGATGTCGAGACCCTATACAATAAGAGCTCCCTTTTAAAAGAATTATGCGTCATAGCTCATAAATCAGATACCGGAAGTATAAAGGGTCTTGGGATGGTAATTGTTCCTAATATGAGAGAAGTCAAAGAGCGGGATGTGTTCGATGTGAGAAATAGAATTCGCTCTATTATATCCATGGAAGGCTCGAAGTTGCCATCTTATATGCAGATATCCGAAGTCCTAATTTATAACTCCGAATTACCAAAGACTAGATTGGGCAAATTCAAAAGAAGCGAAATAGAGAAGATAGCTATTCAGTTGAGATCCGGCGAACAACCAAAAGAAATCGAACTAAAACCTGAAGAGATCGAGATATTAAATAAGCCTGAGTCGGTAAGATTTCTTGAACGTTTTAGTGATATAACAGAAGTTAAGGGGCCATTTCATCCTAATGACGACCTAACTCTCGATCTCGGGGTCGACTCACTTACACTTGTAGAGGTCACAGCACTTCTTGAAAGAGAGTTTGGGGTATTTATTAAAGAGGAAGATATTCCAAACGTACGCACTATTGGAGAGATACTAGAAAAGCTGCCGGATTCACCTACGATAGATTCTGAAGCAATGGCAGAGGCTAGAAATTTATCTGGAATGCAACAGAATGAATCTCTGGATGATGTATTTAATCTCAAGCGCAGTTCCATTAAAAGAACTGCTATCAGGATTATTCAATTCACTTTGAGAGTAATAGTCTTAATCGCATTTAGATCCCGACTTAAAAATGCAAAGAAGATACCAAGAAATAAGGCTGTTTTGATATGCCCTAACCATCAAAGCTTAATTGACCCAATCTTGATTTACGCTCTAATCCCGGGTGAGATACTTGAGAAAGTACTGTTTACAGGTTTTGGAGAGTATTTCAGTAAAGTACCTCTATCCTGGATTGTCCATCCTATGAGGATTATACTTACAGGGACGGGAAGAACATCCGCTGAATCCATGAGGCTGGCTACAGAGGGTCTTAATCGCGGAATGTCGGTGTGCATATTTCCCGAAGGTGAGCGAACGAGTAGTGGATACGTAATGAAGCCTCGCATAGGGACTGGGCTATTGAGCGTAGAGACCGATACACCTATAATTCCGATATATATAAACGGTGCGACGAAGACATTGTCTCCTATAAATAGGGGCTTAAGTTTTCCAAGTGTAAGTCTTACCGTGATGGATCCAATAGAACCCGCAAAAGGGGAAAAAGAAGCAAGAGATTTATACCAGGATACGGTTAATAATTGGTTGGAAGCCATGCAAGAAAGGGAGAATCGTAATTAATGAATTCGAAGCATAGGACTAATAATATAAAAATAATAGTAATTCTGCTAATGGTTCTGATTTTGTCAGGATGCGGAGGCAAAAAGAATGAAGTCGGTCAATATGAACTCTATCATGAGAAGAGAGTTGACTGTGAGCAAACAAAGAACACAAATGAAGCCGCCAACGTTACTCAGTGCATAAAGATAAGACCTGATGCTAAGGAATTAAAAAACTTAAATAACAACAGCGAATCATTTATAGATAAACCAAAAACTGGGCAATTTATTGATCTGGAACCGCCTCTAAGTAATTAGGTGTGAACCTAGCAGTATGAACTCTATGGTGAAAAGAGAGTTGATTATGAGGGAACAAAGAACACAAACCAAGCAGCCAACGTTACTCAATGCACAAAAACAAGACCGGATGCCAAATGATCTTATTAATAAAGTTTAGTCTAGACTCATATTAGGCGGTTGCTTTCTTTCTTCGTATAATCATAAATCCCACTATTAATAAAATATTTCCTAAAAGCGGCCAATATGCCTTGCTAGTTAGTGAAAAAACAATAACCGCTGAGCTCGTTACTAAAGCCCAGTTTCTAATTCGGAATAAGAATTCATCCGCTTTATCAATAAAAGCAAGTGTTTTCT